>CAZXNN010000213.1:0-5922 GCA_964641915.1 uncultured Nitrospira sp.
AGTTGGCGGCGGCGCATCGGAAAGTCCTGCTGTAGCGGGAGAGCCAGTCCATGGCGTTCGAGAACCAGCCGGTCAGTACGGATCGTCTCAAGATCCTGACGCAAACTCCAAGAGCCAAAGCGAGCTAGGTTCCACTCGTGAATTCGAGACCGCCGAAGGCCGTCTCTCCTATTCAGAACTGTCTGAACGTCTCGCCGGGCCGCTCGTCGGTATCTACGACGAGATTCTCCAAGCCAAGCCAGATCAGATCGTCATCAATTCCGAATGGCTGTGCGTGCGCCATAAACGACTCGCCGGGCATTTATTCCCCGATTGGGCCGGGCGTTTCCGTGACGTGAATGTGCAGGTCGGTGCCCACTTCCCACCGCTCTATTACGAAGTGCCGATCCACATGCGGCAGTTCTGTGATGATCTTGCCGAACGCTTGCGCCATGAGCCTGATGGAACGCTTGGCGGCTGCGCGACGCTCCTGGCCTGGGCGGATTGGCGCTTCCAGTGGATTCACCCCTTCAAGGATTTCAACGGCCGGATTGGACGAGTCCTACTTGCGGCGCTACTGTACAAGCTGGGTTTGCCTCATGTAGAAACCGCTCCGCTGGAAGCCTCTATGCGTCGTCAGTATTTGGAAGCCTTGCAAGCTGCTGACGACGGTAGCCTCGGATCGTTAATAGAAATATGGAAATATCGCCTCTCGATATCCTGAACTTTCTTTGAGCGTGCGAAGGACCAAGCAGGTTTGAAGGTTATGCAGGGATGAATCGTGCAATGTATACGGTGCCAGATCATCGATAGATAGAGGGGGCGGCATGAACCATCCGAATCAAGATCTGGCGCAAGACAAACTGAGGCTTCTGGCCGAGGCAAGGGCAGATCTCCTTAAGCGGCAGTTGTCGAATGCAGAGAACTATGACAAGGCGATTCTCTCTTTATCAACGGCGTTCTTAGGTTTCTCCTTTGCTTTCTTGAAAGATTTCGTGCCAGATCATCTGGTCGAGAGGTTAAATCTTCTGTATGTATCCTGGGGCATGTTAGCGGCTGCTGTCGTAACAACGGTGATATCGTTTTGGGTGAGCCAGTGGGCTATCGATGTACAGCTCGAAAAAGCTGTAGATTATTATCTTCACGATGACAAGACGGCTTTGGAGAAGAGCCGGATCGCAAAAGTCACAGATTGGATTAACCTTGCCGCAGGTGTATTTTTTATTCTGGGAATATTGCTAACAACGATTTTTGTTGTGGCAAACTTTGAAAGGGGGGCGATTATGAGCAAGGACAATAAGGAAGTGCGAGCGGAAGCACGCCAGGCTGCGCCGATCCCAAAGATGCAAGAAACCTTATTTGAGAAGGGGGCTTCTATTCCCAATCTTCAGCCTGTTCCACAGAGTCAGCATCATCAGGGACAGCTGCCATCACAAGGCACTCCTGCGGCATCTCCGTCAGGTCCTACACCATCGGGGGATTCCAAGAAGTAGCTAGTTGGCATCTGCTAGTTTGGAATGTTTGGTCTGAGAGAGCAATAATTAGTGGGGCTGTTGTTTGATTTGACATCTGAAATTCCAAGCTGTCTTAAAGCATTTTGAGGCCGGATGTAGCCTCGGGAAAAGCAGAATGAGTGACATCTACTTGGGCATTAGCTACATCGATAGTCTTTCTCCCGAAAGCATTGAGCGCTTCAAATCAGAAGTAGATGTACCTGGCCTCAGCGTATCGATAGAAGCAAGACCTGAGCCGGGGCCATTCGCAACTCTTGAATGGCTAGCGCCCACAGCTGTGATTGCATATATCGCAAAGCCATACTTTGAAACATTCTTGAAGGAAATGGGTAAGGACCACTATGCCCTTCTAAAGAAAGGGCTTAAAAATCTTGGTGCGCGGTTTTTGGGTGAAAACGTACCAAGGGTAAAAGTGATCTACACTCCAGGGAAAATAGCAAATACTGAGTCTGTATATTCCTTAACGTTTTCAGTTGTTGCTGCGGCTAATGAACGATTAAGGATCAAACTGCTTCTCCAAAACAACCTTTCAGAAATTCAATTTGGTGAGGCGATAGACGCATATCTGAATTTCTTAGTTCAACTGCATGAAGGAAATCCTCTTACACCAGAGGTAAAGGGTATTGATGACGCTAGGCCGGTTGGTGGAACGCTCCTCCTTGCATACGACACATTGGGAAAGAGGCTTGAGGTTATTAATCCATTGCCAAGGAGAGAGGCGTAGTAATGAGGTATAACAAGGCGACCAAGCCAGGGCAGCGACAGGAAGGAGCCCGCACTATGGCCATGAACCATGAGCAGCTCAAAGCGGAGATCATGAAGCTTGGCCTTGATGCGAGGGCGTGGCTGGCGGAAAAGCTTCTCCTGAGTTTGGATGCGCCTTCGGATGAAGAAAATTTGCGTTTGTGGGTAGTTGAAGCTGAACGAAGGCTCAAAGACTTGCGCGAGGGGAGGGCCAAAGAGATCTCCGCCGAAGAAGTGTTTCGCCGGTCGCGTTACGCCATCTCATGATTCATCTGCAAGTTCACACTCCACCGGCCGCCGATCAGAGTGACTATGGGCGGCTGACTGAGTTCTGGCTGCGGCGCTTGGACGAAGGGCTTTCATAATTCGGTTGTAATTCTCCACTACACCAGAAAACTCGCCTCTCGGATTCCATTGCCAGCGTGACTGAGGCAGGCTCCATGCCTGCTAGGGTTGGCTCAGCTTGAGGGCGGCGGCGACGATCGGTTTGGCCCAGTTCGGTGTGGCTGCCAGGTCAGGCGGGCCGATAATCGTACCCCGCTTCATATGCAGTACCGGCATCAGCTTTGGTGTTCGTCCCGCTGCGGGGTCCGCGTCCGCGCTGTTGTCGTATACATGCAGGGTGGTGAGGCGGGGGAGCAGCGCGACGAGGTTGAGGCGGCTATGTTCGTAGCGCCGATGAATGTCGTGCTCAGGGATGTCGTGTCCGCCCCGGCTGACCCGGGCCTGCACACGCTCGATATGCAATTCAGGGCTGGACAGCCCCACGTACCAGACATGGACCTCGATGCCTTGTTCGGCGGCTTGCATGAGGAGGCTTGTGATGGTGTTGCCGCCGAGGGTGGTCTCGAAGGTACAATCAAGGCCCTCTTCGATCGCCCGCTTCAGCAGCCTCACGCCCTGGCGCCAGGCTGCGCCGTTGGCGTCTGCTTGTGCCAGGGCAGGGTCTTTCTCTCTGAGGGCGCGGGCCGCTTCGTCCGGATTGAAATACTCGCCTCCGTGTTGACGGACGGCCGCGCCGCCGATGCTGCTCTTCCCCGCCCCATTGACGCCGGCCAGCACATGGATGCGTTGCCGGCGGGGGGCGTTCATGCCTGTGCGGCAGCGGACCGGCCCCGCGCTCGTTTACGCGCCGGTGCGCGATGCTCTTTGGCGGCCTTGACCGCGGCGCGCCCCAGTTCTGCCGGAGAGGCGTTGAAGGCGGCCTCCACGCCCTTTCTGGCTTTTGCTGTCTGCATGCGAGCCAGTAATCCGTCGAACTCCGTGTTCAGATCATCGAGCGAGTGCCCGCGTTCCTTCACCAGCGATTCAAATTCGGCGAGCGAGAGGAGTACGGCCTTGGGTGTGTCGTGACGAGTAATGGCGACTGCGCCGCTGTGCATCGTTTGCTCTAAGATTGCGCCGAACTCGTTTTTGACTTTCGTGGCCGCCACGCTGGAGATGTCTACAAGCTGTCCGTGGCTGTTTCTGAACGTGAGTTTAGGCATGGGGACTCCGCTGAGGGTTCATGGAATAACCAATCAAGCTAAATTGTACATATTGGCCATTTCCCGGTCAAGCTGGCGAGCTGTCGCTGAAGAGATAGGCCATTGCGGGGCCTGAACGCATTGCCTATGCCGCGCTTTTCACCTTGATCCCTTTCAGCCACCTGTATAGACTAGCCAAGTTTTTCGGCTAGTTAGCACCATAGCGGCACCTGCACCACCCTGCGGACTTCTTCTCGAAGTGTCCTTCGGATGGGTTGAAGCCACGGGGAATTGAGCGACATTCAACGGTCGTTTAACCACTAGGAGGGTAACCCGTGAGCGACTCAGCCATTATCTCCTTTGCATTGCTCGCAGCAGTCACCGGTATTGCCTACGGTCTCTATCTGGCGATGTGGGTATTCAAACTCGACGCCGGTAATTCCAAAATGCAGGAAATCGCGAAGGCGATCCAGGAAGGTGCGAGTGCCTATCTGAATCGCCAGTACAAGACCGTTGGCATTGTCGCCGCGGTGCTGTTTGTGCTGTTGTGGGGCGCAGGCGCTGCGTCCGACAAGTTTGGAATGTTGACGGCGGTTGGTTTTCTGATCGGCGCCGGCGCGTCATCGCTGGCCGGCTATGTGGGGATGATTATCGCGGTGCGGGCGAACGTCCGGACGGCCCAGGCGGCGCACAAGGGGATGAACGCGGCGCTGACGGTCGCCTTCCGTGGCGGCGCCGTGACCGGGCTGTTGTTGATCGGGTTAGGTCTGCTGGCCATTACGCTTTTCTATACGGTGGCCACGCAAATTGCGGGACAGGAAAAGGCGATTCATGCCTTGCTGAGTCTCGGGTTCGGCGGCAGCTTGATTTCAGTCTTTGCACGAGTCGGTGGCGGCATCTATACCAAAGCGGCAGACGTGGGCGCGGATCTCGTCGGAAAAGTCGAAGCCGGCATTCCTGAAGACGATCCCCGCAATCCGGCGGTCATCGCAGACAACGTAGGAGACAATGTCGGTGATTGTGCCGGTATGGCGGCGGACTTGTTTGAAACCTACGCGGTGACGACGGTGGCGGCGATGGTCTTGGCGTTTACCCTATTCAATGGGAATAGTGCGCCGATTCTCTATCCGCTTGCCCTTGGCGGTGTGACGATCTTCGCGACGATCATCGGGATTCTTTTCGTGAAGGTGAGCCCCGGTGGCGAGATCATGCCGGCGCTCTACAAGGGTCTGTTTGTGGCGGGTGGTATTGCCGCGGTCGCATTCTACCCAGTAACGAACACGATCATGGCCGGCGTGGGTGGCGTGAGCGGGATGAGTTACTACCTGGCGGCGTTGATTGGCTTGGCGGTGACGCTGGCGCTGGTTTTTATTACGGACTATTACACGTCCAAGAGCTATGCGCCGGTGAAGGCCATTGCCAAGGCCAGTGAAACGGGGCATGCGACGAACATCATCGCAGGACTGGCAGTAGGGATGGAGGCGACGGCCTGGCCGGTCGTGGTGATCGGGGCGGCGATTCTGACGAGCTATTCGATCTGCGGCGGAGCGGCCTCGGGCGGCCTGTATGGCGTGGCCGTGGCGGCGGTGTCGATGTTGTCGATGGCCGGTATCGTGGTGGCGATCGATGCCTTCGGTCCGATCACAGATAACGCGGGCGGTATTGCGGAGATGGCTCATCTCGGCAAAGAGGTGCGGGATATTACCGATCCATTGGATGCGGTCGGGAATACGACCAAAGCGGTCACGAAGGGCTACGCGATCGGATCGGCCGGTCTTGCGGCGGTGGTGTTGTTTGCCGAATATGCGCGTGAGGTCGCAAAAGGGGCAGGAGCGAGCACCTTCGATCTCTCCAATCCTTCCGTTCTGGTCGGACTCTTTCTGGGCGGGATGCTGCCGTTTATCTTCGGGGCTCTCTGTATGAAAGCGGTGGGAGAGGCAGCCGGTCTCGTGGTGGAAGAAGTGCGGCGCCAGTTCCGGACCATCAAGGGCATCATGGAGGGAACCGGCAAGCCGGAATATGGAACCTGCGTGGATATTGTCACGCAGGCGGCGATCAAGAAGATGATGGTGCCGGGCTTAATCCCCGTGATCTCCCCGATTCTGGTCGGTGTGATTCTTGGTCCGCAAGCGTTAGGCGGAATGCTCGTCGGCAGTATTGTCACCGGTTTATTCGTGGCGATCTCGATGACGAGCGGCGGCGGCGCCTGGGACAATGCC
>CAZXNN010000214.1:0-5900 GCA_964641915.1 uncultured Nitrospira sp.
ACCCAGGCTTCGGTGAATTGCTGGTTACCCAGCAGCAACCAATGCCCGCCGGTCTGGTAAACCACAGTCGTCCGCCGATCCAAGGCCTGGGCTCCCTGTCTCGTGGTCCAGGTCACGCTATAACTGGCGGTAGCCCCTGCCGGGATGACGGCCTTCGCCCAGTCCGGCGCTGGCGCCAGGACCACATCCGATACAGTCAGGTGCCGGCCGGCGGTTGCGGAAATAAGCGCGGGCATCCAGGTCTCGGCGGTTTCACCATCGTCCAGATAGCGGGACAGGTCGAAATAGGCCCGTAGGACCGGATCGGAGGCCGACGTGCTGACTGCCAACTGATTGTCCAGCGCCTGCAGGAAGGCGGTGACCGACGTCTGATCCGCGCTACCAGCTCCTCCGGCCGTGCCGGTCGAAGCCGGGGCCGAGCCGCCCCCGCCGCCACACGCGGCTACCAACAACGCCAGTCCCATGACCAGTCCGGTTTTTCCATGCGTCATCATGACTTTCCTTACGGTTAAAAAAGGCGGCGCATGATGCCGTTCCCGGCCGGGAACGGCAATACCCGTTCGGTGATGGGCGTATGCGGATTTCATGATAATCGGGGCGGCGATGCGGGTGTCCAACTCCGGTTGTGACTCCCCAAGCAGCATGCGGCCGTTCTTGAAAGAAGGAGCTTTTCCCGAACTCCTATTCCCGGAGGAATGACCACCTTGGTTCGTTCTCATGCGCCTGAGCTCCTACGATCCCGCGGACATAGGTCTCTTTTGGCAGCTTCAAACTTTGCCAGGAGAATACAGATCATGCCATTTGAGCCGATTGAGCACCTTAATGACCGGGGCAATTTGGTCCGGGAACAAACATTTTTCTATCGTGAGCGGTCCTATTATGATCACGCGCTACTTCCCAATGGGTGGCGTACCCTTGGGGCCGATCAGGATGCTTGGTATTTCGGTATCTGGGTGAATGCCTCGATACGTGAGGTCATCACCTTCGCGGAAGGGGATGAGTTTCATGTAGTGTGTCCAACAAACGAAAGCTTCAGGCTGGAGTTGTTGGACATGGCGACGTTCTATCGCGGGCCATTCATCGCGGCGGCGCAGTCAGTTCTGGACCAGCTCCCGCTTCAGATCGCCGCTTAACTTCGAAGCCCTTGCCATTTATGGCGGGGGCTTTTTCATGTCCGTCCCAGAAAGAGAAAAGCCTGGCATAGCCAGGCTTGGTAATGGGTTGAGTTAACGGAGGCTCCAAACGCCTCGATCGATGGCGCTGAAATCCTTGTAGCGCTGCAGAACCTGTCGAATCTTGGCTTGCCAATGATTGTTGGTAGCCAGCCGATCGGGCGCATGTTCCGCGATTTTGGCGTAGAGGTCACCCAAGCTTCCTTGCCCTCCCAGGCTTACCAGCGCCAGCCGGACAATAACCCGCCATGTGTTCCGCAACCGGGCATGCTGTTGAACGGCCAACGAGGACAGCAAGTGAACGTGGGTGGAGCGGGGCTTCATCCACAGCAGGATGTATTCATGCTCGATCAAAGGGACCCGTAACGGTTGATACGATTGGGAGCCGCTTCGGGTGTTGTGTTGCACCTTGATCATGACGCTCAGAAGCTCGTCCTTGGGCATCCGTGCAATTGCCTCCGCCTGATACGAGGTGTATCGCCCTTGCCGGCGCCAGTCACCGATGATGGTTCCATAGATTCCGCCTGGTAACGTGGCTTCCCTCTGGTTCAACAGTGCCATCTGAAGTTTCGTGTGGAAGTCTTCATCGTCAGTGCATCGGGATAAGTCATCTGGGTGAGCCTCCGTTCCCCAGACCGCACCGCTGTAGACGATCATGCCACCGTAGGGAGGATGGCTGACAACAAGGTCAGCCGGCTGCCCGGTAGCGGCAAGAATGGAGTCCTTCAAGATATTGAAGCCGGAATGCAGGTCAAGGCCGATGGCCTTGATGAGCATCTCTTGGGCAACATCCAAGCTTGTTCCGGAGCCGCACATGGGGTCAACGAACAGTCGTGGTTTGGTCATCCGGAAGAGGTCGCGATAAATGAATCCCGAACAGTTGCCGCGCCACGAGGCCTTACCCCATGCGCCCCGGTCAGGGTAACTCAGAATGCTCATGTCCAGATCTCCGGTTCGAACATCCATTCGCCATCCTCAAGGCTGAGGGTGAAAATCAGGTCGTGGTTACGGATGTGAAGACGCTGGACCAGCCCCTCGTCTTCGTATCCGAGAAGTTCCATGGGATAGAACCGTGCGCCACGATGGATCGGGTGGGCGTCCTCAAGCCCGCGAAAATAGTTCAGGAGCTTATCCAGGGCGGAGTAGTTGAGATGTCTGGCTGCAGCCAGTAGCAGTGCGACCAGATGGTAGTGAAGGTAGGATTGCATCAATGAGGTCTCCGAGTTGAAGCTGCTCGATGAGGCCTCCGTTCACCACATACGATTCGCCCGAATTGTTATTGGTCTCCAGGGGGATATGAGGTCCTGAACTCAGGTTCTCATCAGGCAATTTCAACCCAACCTGGAGATTTCTCTATGACCTCAACCGTCACCCTTCAAGTTAACGAGAAGCGACTTGTCAAAAATCTGATGAACGCTTTCTCAAATCGCCATACCTTCCTCAGCGAGCTTATGCAGAACGCCCGCCGTGCCGGCTCTGATTACGTTCGTTTCATTTGCCGTCAAGATGGTGAACGATGCGAGCTCATCATTGAAGACGGGGGTCATGGCATCGCGAACATGCAAAACCTGCTGACCGTGGCCGATTCCGGCTGGAGCGAAGGCATTGTTCAGACCGAGGCTCCTTTCGGTATGGGCTTCATGTCAGCGCTCTTCGCCGCGAGTGAGATCGAGGTCTACAGTTGCGCCAAACGGCTGAAGTTCAGTCGTCAGGATGCACTGGATCTTCGGCCGCTCTCGGTTGACGATTATCCGCTCATCTCAGAACCGAACCAGGACGTGACGACATGCATTGTCCTGAAAGGGATGGCATTAAGTCGCTACGACATTGAGTACGGCGTCAGAAATTACGCGAAAGGGTTTCCGATCCGCGTGATTTTTAATGGCGAGGAGTGTGAAAGAAGCCATGCAGTGGACGTACTCAGCTGGCAACAAGGCGCTTCGGACCACTACGATCATCTCGTCGAGTTGCCGGGGGTGGGCTTTGCGGCGCTTTCCAAGCGAACCTCGTCATTCGAAACTTACTTGCTTGGCATAAATGTCAAGGCGGGCCGTAGCCGGTACTTTGTGGGCGAGCATGCGCCGATTGTGCACCTGGATCCCCAGATGTTCACCGCGCGCTTACCTGATCGTGACCGGCTTATCAATGAAGATGAAGCGCGGCTCAAGATCGAGGAGGCTATCAAACTGTGGTGGATGAAAAAGATTGAGGCGGAGCGTCCATTGCTGCCGGTTCCGAAGCTACTCAAGGAGTACTGGACTCTCATGAAGGAGTTCGGGATGGATGCTGTGATCAACCAGACGCCTGCTGTTCCGGGCTCCTGTTTTTCAAAAATCCAGGGCGTTCCGAATCTTCGACGCATGGGGGATTGCCTCGATGGTATCCACGAGCGTGAAATCACCCGTGAGATGGTGGCTTCAGGTGAGGTGGTGGTGTGCTACGGCCTACCTGGCGACATTGATGGCTTCAGGATGATTCCGGCGCTGATCGCCAAACTCAAGGGGTGGTATGTGCTGACGGATAATCTGCCTCAGGACCACTGGATCTATGACTACGCGCTCAATCTGGAGGATGACGGGGCAACGGTTCAGTACCATCCCTTGGCGGAGTTCAAGTTCTGCGAAAGCGTCGATATACAGGTGGTTCTGACAGAGCAACCCATCAGGTTGCTTTGGAAAGGCCATGAAAGTGAGACAGACTCCCTGCCAGTGACGTTTTATGTCGATGAGGAAGGGGCGGCAGAGCTGCAAGACTACCTCAGGGCGGAACTAGGCTCCGGAGTCGCAGCGGGACAATATCATCGGTGTCGGAACATACTGGTGTTTCCCAAGCACGCCAATGCTCGTGATGCGCTGTTACTGGTGGACGGGTACTGCGATGGGGATTATGAGTTCTATGACCATGAACTGTCTCTAGACGGTGAGAGGTTGAGTCTTCAGGTCATGAGTTATCGCGGTACCGATCCTGCAGAGTTGCTGGAATCCATCCTGGATGATGGGCGGTTCAGCTTGCCAAACGCACGTGGCAGCGCCGTTCTGGTCTTAACGAACAGCCGGGGGTGCCGCCGAACGGTGAATCTTTCCCACCTGTTCAGTCAGGATTTCGTCGGTGACTTCAAGGCAGAGATTCAGGCCTTGAAGGATCTTGCGGCGTAAATTTTAACCCAACCGGAAACCCCGAGGCATTCGCCCGGGGTTTTCTTTTGGGGAGGCATTCATATCTAGCCAGGTGATTATCGCGGCTTACCACATGATGAGCGGAGGTGTCAGCCTTACATTTTCAACCAAGGAGTAACTCATCCATGAGCACTTCATAGAACGATCTGTTGCCAGTTCCATTCCGGATTTGGCATCTGACTCAAGTCATCCTTCGTGTTGGGCATTGCCCGGCGATCGCTTCACATAGGCAGGTTGTAAATCCTGACTCCAAACAGGACGACTCCAATGCTGTATCAACTCTATACCGCATACATCAATTTCGCGTGGAACCTGTTAGCTGCCGCCGCCGTCATGGTGCTGGCCGTGACAACCAGGGTTGCGTTTCATGTTGCCTTTGGCACCGGGAAGCTCAACATCCCGCTCGGATTTGCTGTTTTGCAGGCTGATGTTGGTGAGGATTGAACTTGATACGCCTTGTGCGTGTAAAACCTGAAGGTCCATGCACGGGCCTTCATTTATCTATAAGCCGGCTTGCCGGGTTAAGAAATAGCCGAAACTTATCGAGTAGCAATAAAAAAGCCGGCTCCAAAAGCTCCGGCTCAATTTCACAGCATACACACCGGTATCTCTCAAAATCCCCGGTGCGTAAGGAGAAACTATGCAAATCATGGTAGTCACTCCCGAAGATCTAGTCAAACTGGCCCTCGGCCTGGCTCTCTCCATTGCCATCGTATTGCTTGCCTTAGGCGCAGCAAAACGAATCGCACGTGGTAAGGGCTACTTCCGACTGAAGTTGATGCGTTCATTGATCGACGTCGAATCGGAAGAGGCAAAGACTGGAAAATAGCAATGGGAGGGCGTGTCTTGAAAGTCGAGTCACGCTTGCAGTTGCTATTCACGATGTCGCTGCAGCTGGCCTGCCAGTGACGATCTCAACCCTGAAACCCCGAGGCATTGCCCCGGGGTTTTCCATTTTATAGCTAGCTAGATAGCTGCATAGGGACATTAAGACGCGGTGAACGTAGGTACTCATTGGGCAACTTCAACTATTGACTCTGAGGAGCTCTATTCATGGAACTTACGCTTCAAGCGAAACAGCTGCACCGCGAATGTGATTCGTGGGTCGAGATTGGCCCTGGTGTGGTTCAGTTCAGCACGGCAACCGATGTTGGTCTCTACTTTGAGCCCTCCGTCAACTTTCGCCTACCTGCTCATGTCCGTCATCTGGACGGCATCTACCGTGGTGACAATGCGTTCTTCAAAGCAGTCGCTGCTTATCACATCCAGCTCGACCCGAACTATCGGGTTTTTGATGAGGAGATGGTCAGTAACGCATTGACTATCACCATTCATGGCCGCTTGCCTGTGCCCAGCGCTTTCTCCACCTGGCTGCGCCAGCTGGATGAGCGCTTTAACTGGCGGCTTTCGGAATATCGGGAAGCCATGATCATGGGCTTCTTGATGCTCCTGATGTCGGTCAACATTGGCTGATGTGCTTTGCTACACCCAAAACCCTCATGGCGTCCGCCTTGAGGGTTTTCTCATTTTGGTGGGGAAGAATGCAAGCGCA
>CAZXNN010000215.1:0-5875 GCA_964641915.1 uncultured Nitrospira sp.
AGTAGAGGCTCAAAGTCAGACTCTACGTGAACGGTGAGCGCGTCATGATCTGGTGTTGGTCGGGGTGTGGCGGGCATCAGGCAGCCTCCTGGCGGTCGGGTTGACGAGAATATTGGCCTACGGCGTCGAGCAGCGTCTTCTTCTTGATGGGTTTCGTCATATGGGCCGTGCAGCCAGATGTCAGTCTCTTTTCGAGTTCTTCGGGAAAGGCATTGGCAGTCAGCGCCAGGATCGGAGTCGGCGTGCGGCGATATTCCTCCTCCCATTTTCGGATCAGGCCGGTGGACTCATCTCCATCCATAACGGGCATTTGCATGTCCATGAAGACAAGATCGTATGTGCCCGTTTTGAATTTCTCCAATGCGATGGCTCCGTTTTCAGCCATGTCGAGGTCATAGGGTGCTGTCTTCAAGAAGAGTGCGACGACGACGCGATTGTCTTCCAGATCTTCGGCCAGAAGGATCCGGCCTCTCGCAAGGCTTGAGGCGGGTGTGAGTGGCGGATTGGGAGCTGCGGAACGCTGCGCGGGTGCCGGATTGGCCCCGTCGGAGCGAGGCAGGTCGGTGAGGGTGGCGATCACCGCACTCAGCAGTGCCATGCTTCGAATCGGCTTACTGAGCTGTCTGTGAATGCCCAAGGCGTGAGCCTTGGATGCGTTGCTGCTGCCGAAATCCGATGTCAGCATCAGGATCGGCGTACTGGAGAGCTCCGGAGACGCACGTATCGCTTCGGCCAGAGAAAACCCGTCCATGTCCGGCATGCGGGAGTCAAGAATGACGAGACAAAATGGGGCGCCGTCGGTGTGGGCCTTCTGCATCGCGGTCAACGCGGCCGGGCCGTCCCCGGCTTCAGCGATCCTGGCGCCGGCCCGGGTGAGAATGTCCTTGCAAACCAGGCGGACGGTCGCGTTATCGTCGACGACCAGAATGAACGTGCCGGTCGGGAGCGGGCCGGTTCCGACGATCAACGGAGGCTCCGATGCGGTATGTGGCAGACGGACTGCGACATGCATGGTGCAGCCAGCGCCGAGCGTGCTTTCCACCCAGATCCGCCCGCCCATCAGTTCGGCGAGGCGCCGGCAGATGCTCAGGCCGAGCCCGGTGCCGCCGTACTTCCTCGTGGTGGAAGAATCGACTTGTGTGAAGTTCTCGAAGATCGTACTCAGCTTGTCTTCGGGAATCCCGATTCCGCTGTCTGCGACACTGAGATGAAGCAGGCCTTCCGTGGACGGGTCGTGCTGCACGCACAGGATGATTTCGCCCTGGTCGGTGAATTTGATGGCATTGCCGAGAAGATTGATCAGGATTTGTCTCAGGCGCGTGGGATCTCCCGTCACCGTGAGAGCGGCGTCGGGTGCCACGTGCGTGATGAGTTCGAGCCCCTTGGCGTGCGCCCGCACAGCCATAAGCTCGCCGCTGGTTTCGACGAGTTCGCGAAGATCGAAGGGGATATTCTCCAGTTTCATATGGCCGGATTCGATTTTCGAGAAATCTAAGATATCGTTGATCAGTCCCAGCAAGGAGTTTGCCGCTCGATTGAACCGATTCACGAAATTCTTTTGTTCGTCGGTCAGCTGAGTTTCCAGCAATAGCTCGGCCATGCCGATGATGGCATTCATCGGCGTGCGGATTTCGTGGCTCATCGTGGCGAGGAACGCGCTTTTGGCTTGTGTCGCCGCCAGCGCCTGATCCCGGGCTCGCTGGAGTTCATGGTTTTGCGCTTCCAGATTCTGCGCCGCGATGCGTAAGGCGCCTTCCGCTTCCTTCCGCTGGAGGGTGTTTCGGTAGGACTGGAGGATGTTGGCGCAGGTCTGGACCAACGGGTCCAGATACTCGATCAAGGGCGGCGGATATCCATCCGGCCGACCGGCCATGCCGATGAAGCCGATGACACGATTGCCTTCGAGTAGCGGAAGGCCGAGAAATGTGTGGGGCGCCTGGTCGTTTCCCGTCGGGTTGGGAGTACTCGGGGACTGCGGGTTTTCGTTGACGAGCAAGGGCGCGCCTTTCGTGAGCACGTGGTCGATGTGGCGTTTGAGGCGAGGGTCTTGTATGACGCCGAGCAGTTCCTGCTCGGCGTGTCCCTGCTGGTTCTGCTGCAAAGGCACCGTCGATGCGAGGAGGCGCACCGCCGGAGAGAGGCCTTGCCGAGGCTGAAGCTCTCCGATCACGCCGCCTGCACTGCGGGTGAGTGTGCGAAACCGATTGAGCAGGCCTGTGAATACCTTCTGGGTGCCGGATTCCTCGATAAAGGCTTCCTGCACTTCCGAGATCGCGGATAGCAGGGACTGCTGGGCTTCGGTCTGGAGTGCTGCCTGCTTGAGCGCGGTGACGTCTTTCGCAATGCCGAGAAATCCTGTCAGCGCGCCGTTGGGCCCTCGCACGGCCGTGACGACCAGACTGACGGTGATGCCGTCGCCGTCTTTGCGAAGGTAGGTCCATTCCCGTTCTTCGTAGCCTCCCATGCGCGCCGCTTCAACCAAGACATCGGCACCGGCCAGCGGACGTCCGAAACGTTCAGAGAGCTGCTGACCGCGAACGGCTATTTCCGACGGGAGGTGGAAAGAGTCGAGGGGGCGCTGTCCGATGACTTCATCGGCCTGGTAGCCCAGCAGGCGCTCGGCGCCGAAGTTAAAGAGCGTAATGATGCCCTGTGGATTGGTGGCGATGATGCCGATTTCCGTGGCGGAATCGAGGACGGTTTGCAGTCGCGCACGAGTATCGGCGATTTCCTCCAGCGCCTGTTTTTGCGCGGTGATGTTGCTGCAGGTCCAGATCAGCCACTGTTCTTCATGGTGCCGCTCCGGAAGCGTTTTTAAAGAGGCTTCGACCCAGATGGACTCGCCGGACTTGGTGCGGCCGATCAGATCTCCCCGCCAGATGCCGTGTTGACGCAGGAGGGGGAAAAAGATGTCTTCGAGTTTCGCGACCCATTCGGGTGGATAGAGCGTCGTCCAGGATTGCCCGATGAGGTCGATGGGACGAAAGCCATGCATGGCGGCAAAGGCGTCGTTGACGAACGTATAGCGGCCCTCCTTGGTCAGAAGGGCGACGCCCTCGGTGCTATGTCCTAGTGCGAGGAGTAAGCGCTCGTGCATCGCCTCGGTTTGCCGTTGGGTCTGCGCACTTTGGGCGAGTTGTTTTGTACGATGGCGCAGCTCCAGCTGGCTCATGACTTGCCGTGCCAGGGCGGTGAGGGCCTGCTCCTGTTTTTGGCTGACATGGCGGGGATGACGGTCAAGCACGCAGAGAGTCCCGATCGCATGGCCGTCGGCAGTGAGGAGTGGAATGCCTGCGTAGAAGCGAATGAACGGCTCTCCCGTGACCAGAGGATGATTCGCGAATCGAAGATCGGCCAAGGCATTCGGAAGCACGATGGGGTGCGATTGCATGATGGTATGGGCGCAGAGCGAGCGATCCCGCGGGAGTTCGGTCTGGGGAATTCCGATGCGGGATTTGAACCAGAGGCGGGTCCGATCCATGAAGCCGATGTAGGCCATGGGGGCCCCGCAGATCTGTGTCGCGAGCTGGCATAGGTCGTCGAAGGCCGACTCGGCTTGGGAGTCCAGGATGCCATAGCGCAACAGGGCGTCGTGGCGTCGGTATTCATCTTGTCGCGGTATAGAAGGCTTCATCACGCTCGGTGGCACTCGGTCACGAATGCAATGGTTCAGTTCGTTAGGCGATAACCCTTAGCCAAGGATGGACCGCCGGAGTGCAGAACAGTGCCACATCTCCGGCTATCTTCTCGGTAAATTCCCGTGCAATCTTGAGCGGTTGATGAGTGGAGTGGTCTGTAGGAATTCGCTCCCTGCCATCCGGGAAGACGGCCTCTGGTATAACGGGTCTGATTGCCTGGTCTGCTTGAGTTTTGGGGGGATGCATTGTAAGGTGACGAGGCAATCCTGCCAGATTCTTTTTCCCTTTGGAGCGTGCCTGAATGCCTGGTGACGACCGGTTCGTTGAAATACAGCAGCCTTCGCGTCGTCCCTGGCGTTGGTGGCAGATCACCCTCGTGACGCTGTGTGCCCTCGGTATTGTGGGCGTCACGGCTGCGGCTGGCGTGATCTGGCATTTGGCTCAGGATCTTCCCCCCTTGGACCTCTTGCAGGGGTACCAACCGAGTTTGGTCACGACGGTCTATGCCGACGATCGGCAGCCGATTGGCCAGTTCTTTATCGAGCGGCGGACACTGACCCCTCTGGACCACATTCCGAAAACATTGACGCAGGCCGTGATTGCGACGGAAGACGTGCGGTTTTTCGAGCATCCGGGGTTGGACTATATCGGGATTTTGCGAGCGGCGTGGACCAACCTTCGCCATGGCGGGAAGAAGGTGGAAGGGGCGAGCACGATTACGCAGCAACTGGCGCGATCCCTCTTCTTATCCGCAGAGCGATCGTATGATCGGAAGCTGCGGGAATTGATCCTGGCTTATAAGATGGAAGCGGTGTCCACGAAAGAGCAGATTCTTGAAACCTATTTGAACCAGATCTATTTCGGTCAGGGGTCTTACGGTGTGGCGTCCGCGGCCCAATCGTATTTCGGGAAAGAGATCGAAAAGCTCACGTTGGCCGAGTCTGCGTTTCTCGGCGGACTGCCAAAGTCACCGAGCCGGTTCTCCCCGTTCACGAACTACGAGCGGGCGAAAAAGCGTCAAGAGCACGTACTTGCACGTATGGAAGAGGCGGGATTCATTTCCATTGCTGAGCGCGATGCCGCGATTGCAGAGGAGTTGAAATTCCGCCGGCCTGGCAGTGAGCACATTGCGCCCTATTTCGTGGAGCATGTGCGGCAGCAACTGGTCGCAAAATACGGCGAATCCATGGTGTACAAAGGCGGGTTGCAGATCTTCACGACGCTGAACCTTGCAATGCAGCGAGCGGCAGAGAGGGCGTTTCTTGCGGGCGTCCGGGATCTCGACAAACGCCAAGGATGGCGTGGACCCAAGAAGTCGGTCGACCTTGCGACGGTGCAAATCCCAGGGGCTCCGCTCTCGGATCAACCGATCAAGGCCGGAGATTTTCTTGAAGGCATCGTGCTGAAGCAGGCCAAGGATCACTATGTGGTCCAGCTCGGAGATCAGACGGCGAAGCTCCTATTCGATGACATGGCCTGGGCCAAACGTGTGTTGAAAGGGACTGATCCGACCCAGGATGTGGTGGTGATGCCTGATGTCAAAAAAACCTTGAAGCCTGGCGATGTGATTGAGGTCGGCGTCAAGAAGCTCGCCAAGGATGGGATGCAATTGACTCTGGAGCAGACGCCGATTGTCGAAGGAGGGCTGGTCTCGGTGGATCCTCGGACGGGGGCTATCCGTGCCATGGTGGGTGGCTACGATTTTTCACGCAGCGAATATAACCGGGCAGTCCAGGCCCGCCGGCAGCCAGGGTCGGCGTTCAAACCAGTGATCTACGCCACGGCGATGGCGCAGGGGATGAGTCCTGCGACGCAAATTCTCGATGCGCCGGTGGTGTATGAGCAGGAAGCCGACGACAAGATCTGGAAGCCGGAAAATTACGGACGGAAATTCCACGGGATGGTGACGCTGCGCGATGCGCTGGCACATTCGCACAATCTGGCCACCGTGCGATTACTAGACAAAGTGGGGATCAAGAATGTCATCGAGTTTGCGCGAACCGTCGGTGTCACGAGTCCGCTCCCCGCGGATTTATCTCTGGGGTTGGGGTCATCTTCTATCGGGTTGTTGGAGCTGACCTCGGTCTATGGCGTATTTCTGAACAAAGGGACGAGAGCCGAGCCCTTTGCGATCAAGGTGGCCAAGGACAGTACCGGCAAGACGCTGGAGGTTGCGGAGGAGCAGCCGCACGAAATCATCACGAAAGAGACAGCGTACCTCATCACCAACATGATGG
>CAZXNN010000216.1:0-5841 GCA_964641915.1 uncultured Nitrospira sp.
AATCGCTGAAACGCTTGATTCCTGCCGCTGTTTGGTCGGTGGTCAAGTCCATGAACACACCCGCCAGTGTCGCCTTGACATTCGCCCACGTCACCTTTCGCAATAATTGAACAGACGCCTTCCACAACGGGAACTCATCCGCATCCAGTGGAGTCGTAATCGCGGTCGCGCCGTGTATGCCATTGCCTAAATCATAGGTGCCGCCCGCTGTGTGGTTGAGTTGGTTTGCGAAATTATCAAACTGCGTAAAATAGCCAGCCACGTGGTTGACCTGCACGCCATCCGCCAGCGTGATGTCCGTGCCGCTCACAACGACCGTCGTGTCATGGACAACAATCGCGTACACGTTGCCATCCACGCCGCCCGAGAGACTGTACAACTGCCCGCCGCTATATCTTTTGATCCCCTCGGGAAAATCACCACCGACATACACATCGGACAGATATTTTGCGAGACTCCGTCCTTTGTCGCTAATGCCTGGGATCGTGACCCACGCGCTCCCGCTATAGTACGCAAAATATCCCGTAAACTCTCCCGCCGCGTAGACAGTCCCATCCACAACAACCAACGCATTGATTCTGTCTCCCAAATCAGCGCCTACCTGCGTGATGGTCGAGCCGTCCCATACATAGACCTTGCTCGTGCCGCCGATGTACAGCAGGGTGTTATCCGCATCCCACGCGAGGGAGTATATTGCGCCGTGCGCATATCCCAAATCGACAAAGGTCGCAGTATCGGTGTCATATTCCACCAGCGGGCCGCCCTCGCTGACATTATAAAATAACCCTCCGAGGTACATTTTCGTTCCATCACCGCCCGTCATGGCATAGATGGAGGAAAAATCAACCACGCCCAGCGAACTCCCGAAACTCGTGCCGTTCCAGAACCAAAACAGGTCGCCGATCAGCCCCGTCGCTCCGAGGTAAAACTCGGTCTCGCTGATCGCATACAACGCGCCAGGCTGTACGCTCACAGGATACACTTTGCGCTCGCCTGTCAGCATGTTATAGGACTCCACGCCAGTCAATGAGCCGCGATAATAAAAAACCACGTTGCCGTAAATGGTCATCCATTGGGGCCAGTCGGCGAGGATCGTATCCGTCAACGGAGTGAGCGGCATCCAGCGACGCACCTCCAGCAGGTTGGCGTCGCGGGCGGTGTTCCATTGTTTTGTCAGCCAGTCCAAATCACGCGCGCGTTTCAAATTGGAATTATAGAAGATAGTATTTAATTCCAAAACTGCGTTTGCGTAGCCCTCATCCTCATAATCCACCTGCATACTCAGTATACGGTAGGATACCTGCGTGCCTTTGACATCATAGGTGACGGTATCGCCAATCGTGTAATCCAAAAAAATAAACGGCGACGCGCCATCGTAAGCGCGTATTGTGTGGCTTGTTTTTGGGTCTTTGGTCTCGGCTATTTTTGCGGCGGCGTAGGTCGTAGCAGAGTCCAATGTTTGCGCCTGCTCGATATTGATAATTTTTTCACGCCGCCCATAGGCTGTAATCGAGGTATCGTCTTTGACAACGGCGAATCCGTTTTTGTATTTTACTAGATAGGTATTTACTAATTCATCTCCGCGCACATCGGAGGAAATTTCAAGACAGTTTGTACCAGCGCGGAAAAAAACGGTAGTGGATTTATTTGTGCCAATCCCATTTTTGTAAGCAGACAAAACAAACCCGCCGCCGCTCAGTGCGATGGAAAATTCAAACCCGCCGACCTCCGCGAAGTTCTGCGCGATCTGTAAAATAGATTCACCCGCTGTAATCTGGTACTCCTCAGAATCACCCCATGCTACCGCGTCGCTATCGTTGGTCGCGTCAAAGTCCCATGTCAGAGTGCTTAACGCGCCGCGTGTCTGCGCTTCGTCCAACAACTGAATCAAGATGGCGGCTTTGGTCATGCCGTTGAAGATGCGGGTGGATTCGGCAGTGTCCTCGTTCCACACGATAGGCTGGTCGAGTAATGCCAACGCGCCGCGTCCCGATATAGACATCCATCTGCCCGCGTTTTCACCCGCGTCTACCTGCGTCTTTTTTATATTCTCCACAAAAAAACCGCCTCGCTCCGCCCCGCGATAATTGTTTTGAATAAACATCCCCGAAGTGATAATACCCGCCGCTTCACTATCCAGCGGGATTTTCGCCTCGCCCGATCCCGCGCCGTTCATTTCTAAATACAAATGACCCGTACTAACAGGCAGAATCCGCATCCTTGTCGTAAGGTTGGCGGCGTATAAAATCCATTCAACTTTATCTGTGTTTGCCATGTTTGCCTATAAATAGGGCGGATAAAACTCGAACTTTACTTCGCCAGTCGTTGCCACACTGGAGGTAATGCTCATGCTGTTATTTCCAATCGCCAAAACCATCAGCGCGGTATCGCCTGAGTGAGTCACGTTGCCGATCACGTTCCCACTGACGCTATGCGTAGCCGTGTACTGTCCTGTGGAATCTTGCGTAATGATGACGGTATGCCCTGCGGAGATCACACCCGTATACGTGAGACTGACGCCGTTCGTTATGTTTGTGATAACTGGATTCGTGAGCGGACCCGTCAGGGTGATGGTTGGGTTACGTTCCTCGAACGTTCCGCCGTTGGCAACCGTTCCCGTTTTGGGCGAGGCGTCAATCGTGATAATTGTAGAAGTTTGGGTACTTAACCGAAAGAACGGTTGATTTAAGACAAACTCCACAGCGATTCGCGCAAACGTATCGTGGATTCTCTCCACCTGCATAGGCGCGTCTACCGAAGCGTTTGCATTATAGACACTAGCGTCCTCACGTGTATACTGCAACACCTTTTGACTGCGAACGCCGAATAACTTTTTCAGGTTATCGAAAATAGTATCCTGCTCAGTGGCAGTATTAGATACGATAGCCATACCAATCGTGATGATTCGCTGGTCGTAAAATTTTGGAACATAGAATGTTCCGTCATTGAACGGCAGAGAGATATTCTCTCCGCGCCGTTGGGGAATATCCAAATAATCATTCAAGACGGTCACAACCCCGTAAGAGGTCAGAGAGTTTCCGTCATATTTCCAAGTAATCGTCATGCCGCCGTTCCTAGATAACTAAGTTTTTTCAGTGTATTGCGGACGCTGTTCTCTGAACGTTCGGGTATCGGGTTGTTGATCGTGATGTTATAGGTTGCGCCCATTTTGTCTGCGTTCGGCACAAAAGTACCGTTTGTATTCGGGACAAACATTTCAGGCTGTGCGCCTGTGCCAATCATGTACGGTGTCCCTGCCACGCCCGATCCGCCGCTGTCCCTAGACCTCGGTCTGCGTGTTGCTGGGGGCAAACTCGCGCCACCGCCAGCAACTCCAGGATTGTACGAATATGGCGTGGGCGTTGTAATCTGCCCCGTCTGATTAAAATTCACGCCGAAATTAACGTATTTGCCGTCAAAGGCGGCGATCTGTTGCATGGTTGTAAGCGTCTGATTCATTACAGGTTGCGTTTTCTGAAAATTCGCTACCATTTCATCGGCGGCGCGGCTTTCCGCAATCGCTTGATCCGCCGCCGCGCGCGATACCAGACCGCGTTGAACGGCTATATCTTGCAGATATTCAAATTCGCCGCTGTCTATCAAGCCGTCCGCCGCTAGACGTTGTTGTGTCAAATCATAAACACGTTGTTGCGCCGCCTTTTTGGTCTGCTCCTCCAAACCCGCCTTGCTTTGCTGGTTCTCTTTCTCCTTTTGCGTGATCGCGTCCAACTGTTGCACATAACGCAAATATTCATCGTTCGTGAGTTTGCCAGCGCGTTGCTGTTCCCACATTTCCAATGTGAGTTTGTTTTTTTCCGCCGCAAGTTCGGCGTCTTTTTTCGCAAGGTCTTCGGTCGTCTTGGCGAAATTGTCTATGTCTTTTTGAATCGTGAACATGGACGATAACATGCCCGTCAATTCCGCGCTAAACCTTTGCGCGGCGGCTTGGGCGTCATCCATCTCGCCCGTCAAACCATTCACCGACTCGCCCATCTCATCGGCTTCATCGCCGCTCGCCGCCATCGCCGCCGTGTTTGCGTCTATCTCGTGAGCGGTATCGCGCAAGACGTTAAACCAATTCGTTGAGTCAACCGTGCCGTTTTTCGCCGCTTCGCTGAATTTTTGCGCGACAGTCAATGCCCACGTCCAACTGTTGACCAACTCGTCCAATATCGGCATGAGTTGGTTGCTTATGGACGAGCCGACGCCTTGCAATGTGTCCTTGAACGTGTCCCACGCCACCTCTAGGCGGCGGGCGTCGTTCACGTTCTTTTCGTTCAGCACAAGGCTTTCGTCTACCTCGTCGTTCATCTTGCGGATCGCGTCGCCGCCCTTTTCTAATACCTCGGCGTATTCCAGTCCTGCCCTGCCGAGGTTCTTGATAATGTATTCGTTCTTTTCCTGCTGTGAGCCTAATTTCCCATATTCATCCGCCATCGCCGCGAGCGTTTCCACTGTAAGCGTTTTGCCCTCGCTGGTCATGGCGCGGACGGAGGTCAGGAGTTTATCGCTGGATATACCAAAGTCGTCCATGACCTGAATCAAGCGGCTGGTGGATTCCGCGCTTTCCCCATTGACATTAGACAATTGACGCACCGCGTTGGCGTATTCCAATTGCGCCCCGATGGTCGCGTCAAAGGCGGCTTTGGCGTACTGCAACCCCATTTGCACAAGCCCAAGAGCCGACAAAAATTCGGTGTACGAATTTTTCAGCGTGACACTGGTCGCCTGCGTCTTTTTTTGTTGCTGTTCAAGAGTGTTCAAATCGCGGGTAACAGAGTCGATCTTTCCCGCGCCTTGAACAACCTCCTGAATTACAACCTTTACATTTGCCATGTTGCGCCTTTGCGGGTCTTTTCGACCATCGCTATTTTTTCCTTCAAGTCAATTTCATACGCTAGTATCGCGTCCATCCATGCCTCGGGGATGTCGTTCATCTGGTCAATCGTGATCTCGTATCCTGTCGCGTCATAAACCAACGGGCGGAGGGTACGGAACTCGATAATCCTTTGCAAATACCAATCATCCGTTCTGCCTCCGCTCGCCAGTATCATCGTCTCTTGTCTCAGTTTTTTTTTTGCAGTAGACGATGCTCCTTGATTTCCTGTAAGACTCGGTTATTGAACCAAATCCAAAACTGCGGGTCGGTGTCGGCGGTTTCCTTGACCATTTCCATCAATTCATCCGCGTTCCAGCCCGTGCCTTCCGCGCCTTGCGAGAGTATCGCGGAGAGTTTTTCAAGGTATGGATTCAATTGCTCATCGCCGCTTTGCACGTATGCGCCGAAGGATTCCATCAGCGAAAGCAACGCGCTGATAGGTGGATTGACCCAGACGTAAATTTTCTCGTCCGCGATCTCAGGGGCATACTCCGAGATGGAAAACGACCGCACCAAACGCGGCAAGATGATCTTTCTCATGGCATGGACGCCAACTCATTCGCCACGATAAATCGCGCTTTCAAGCCCGCCAGTGTGGAGTAGCCCGCGCGGAATACGCCAACCACCTGATCGTTGCCGTCATTGTCCGAAAGAGCCTCGAACGATTCCCACTTGCCCCACAAGTCCACAATAAACGTTTTGACATTGTAGGTCGCGCCCGCGTCGGTCGTAGACATGGCATCGCCTGTGAACTTCAAGCGGATACAACGCTCGGTCTGATTGCGCCATGCGGCTTTTTCTGCCACCGCTGAACTATTATGCTCAAAGGTCAACGACAGAGTAATCTCATCTTTCACACGCTTGATAAACGAGAAGTCGGTACGCCCGTCGGCGGCGGGGTATCCATTCCAGCCCGTTGTGTGATTCAACTGCGCCTGAAACAACGTCTGCGATACCTGCGT
>CAZXNN010000217.1:0-5840 GCA_964641915.1 uncultured Nitrospira sp.
CCCCGACAGACATCATGAACGTGCGTAAACTCGGTAAAGGTCACATCAGGCCTGCCGTGCTGAGCGATGACTCGACGGAACGTCGCATCCGTCACTCCGTCCATCGGAGAGAGGCCCATAATCGGATAGGGTAATGTCGACCAGAAGCTCATCGGTGTACCCCCGTCGACTGCAGTGGCCCTTCGTTGGCAGCCTGATAGGCCTGGCGCAGTTCGGTCGCTTCCCGTTGTACCAGCGGCGTCAGATCCGAAGCCTGTTCACGCACAAATTCCACAAACCGATCAATCTTTACGTCGAAGAAATCATAGGATCGCGTCACCGGATGCGGAAGGCGAAACCAATAGAACACAAAGCCGTCAAGAGCGATCTGCTTTCCGGCCAATTCCTGACAAGTCTCTGGAAACATGGCTTCGATATCGCCGCCCCAGTGAAGAATTTCGTAAGGCAGATATTTTGCTCGATACCAGTCGATCTCCTCTGCACAGGCCATTGGCGCCTTCCAGTTCGGCCCAACCGGCTCTGCGCGACTCGACACCACCTGCGCATACTGGTCATAGGCCTCGGCCAGAGACTCACTCTTCGAAACTGAGTCGGGTTCTGTAATGAATTGTGCTGGACCTGGCGAAGGAAAAGGCGCACCTGCGACTAAGCCTCGCGGGATAGCTTGATGAAATACATTCCTATATCGCTCTAAAAACCATGTCAACTCGTCGGCGATAAGATCGCTGGTCTTCGTATCAACTTCAAGCGCCATCCCTCGCAAATGTTCCAATCGACCGCACCGAAGAATCTGATCCAACATCTCGAACAACACTGGGGGAATCGGCGCAGCATGGGCATCCGTCCATCGCGGGAGGAGATTCGGATCCTCACAATGCACAACATCGTCCTTGCTGATCAGAGATTCATGCACGGCGAGCCCTGCGACATGGATCTCCACGACCCGCTCGACCGGAAACTCGCGCAGGAATTCGTCCACGAATTGCGCGAGAGACTGAGCCCGCCAGGCCCCAGAGTACCGATAGACGGTCCATAGATGTCCGATATCCAGCACCAGCCCGCAGGCGGCTTGGTCGGTAACGCGGCGAAAGTAGGCAGGAATCGAAAGCGTCCCGGCGACAAAGAATGTCAGCGGAGGCATCTCCAGCAGAAAGAGCGGAGAACCGCCGTCCGGCAACGCGGCTCGGTGATCAAAAATCGCCTGGACCAAGTTGATGTTCTTGGCCACTACGTCGGCACTCGACGCCGTATAGAGTGGAGGGAGATAGGTCCCGAACGAGTAGCCGGCAATATGCTTCGTCGCACATTCATGATTCGACCAGGGGCTCCGAAGCAGTGCGAGATGGGACGCTAGCACCCGCGCTTCGCCTTGAAACAACGGATCAGACTCAGCTCCCGGTTGCGTCACCCAGAGGCCTTCTCCATGGTAGGGAAGCGGCACATCGGTCTGATCACGAACAGCGGCCAGCGCACTGGAGGTCGCATAAAATACCTCCAAGTACATCGGAAGGACTTGACGACGCGTCAGGTCGGCGAGCAAGCTAAGAAGGTCTGGCGAATAGACATCCACCGACAGCCCTAACCCATGAATCGGGATCCGGGCCACTCGGTCTTGAAAATCATGACACACATCACGCGACAGGGTCATCCGCCCGCCCTTTCATTCCAGCAGCATCCGCCACACCAGTCTCGTTCAGTGTATGCCGATAAACTGTTGTATGACAAGGCGTTGGCGGAGACGGGGGAACTCGGATTCGTCTGCTATACTTCCCATACACCGCTGCGGCCAGGACATGCGCCGGTCACCCTAAGCACCCTGGCGATGCGATGGTAAGCCCAAACAATCAACAACAGAAAACACCGAACCCCAAACTAACAGTGGTCGCACACATGATGACTCCAGGTGTCGTTCAAATTCCCGGTGACCTTTCCGTGACTGAAGCGGCCACTCTCTTAGAACGTGAACAGATGCCCTGCCTGCTGGTGAAAGACACGGATCTGCACTTCGGCTTGATGACGCCTTCAGACATTGTAAAAAAAGTGGTCGCTCTGGGCCTCGCCCCGGACGATATCGAAGTTCGAGCGATCATGTCTCACCCGGTGCATTTTATTGAATACGACCGCGCGGCGGATGAGGCCACGACACTCATGATGTCTTCGGGTACCCCCATTCTTATCGTCACTAAACAGGAACAACCCGTCGGAGTCTTGACCGCACGGGATCTCGTCTTATCCCCCAAGCGCTGTCATACTCGCGTCCCCGCGACGATTGGCGTCATAGATTCCAACTCACCCGGCGCCCAACATCAGGCCATTATCGTCCAGCTCAGTCATGTCGGCGCCATGGTCCAGACCGCAACTCTCTTGTTACCCGGCACACGCGTGTTCCTCAGGTTCGCCCTTCCTGATTTGACTGCTCCCCTGACCGTGACCGGAACCATCCTTGAGGACTATGACCCGGTTTACGAGTCCGGAAGAACCGGAGCAGTGGGAAGCCCAGGTGTCGATGTCCAATTCACCGGCCTCTCTCCGGCCGATCAGTCCCGCATCAAAGCTTGGGTTCTTCAGAATTCACCTAAATCAGCCGATCTATCGTAAGACGTAACACAAGTTGCGATCTTCTTTGACCGCGAGAACCGCGGCTGGTAAAATTTTTCTGAATCGTTCTTGCTCACCCTCACAGGTCATCTATGGACTCCCCTATGAAATCGACGCAAAACCGCCCACGCACGATACCTTCCAACGATGAAATTCTGACCCAAATTCGCGCGCTCCTGGATAGCCCTGAAGACGATCTTCAGGCAGCTCTGATGAAGGAGCTCCTAACCGGCTTTCTAAAGCTGCATGACTCGCATCTGGATCTCTTGGATCTGAAAATCATTAATCGCGCGGTCAAGGAACTGCGCCATGCTTTTGCCGTGTTCAACGGCTACCGCGATCGGCGAAAGGTCAGCATCTTTGGCTCCGCGCGCACCCCATCAGATGACCCCAACTATCAGTTGGCCCACCAGTTTGCAGAACAAGTGGTAAAAGCCGGCTACATGGTCATTACGGGCGGCGCAGACGGGATCATGCGTGCCTCACAGGAAGGTGCTGGGCGTGAAAACAGTTTCGGGGTCAACATCATGCTCCCCTTCGAGCAAGGTGCGAATTCGACCATCGCCAATGATCCTAAGCTCATTACGTTCAAGTATTTTTTCACCCGCAAACTGATGTTCCAAAAGGAGGCGAGTGCCATCGTCCTGTTCCCAGGAGGCTTCGGCACCCACGACGAAGGCTTTGAAATCATGACGCTGGCGCAAACCGGCAAGAGCGACCCGCAGCCAATTGTCTGTCTCCAGGCACCCGGCTGCGATTACTGGGACGACTGGTCCGCGTTCATCATAAAACAACTCCTGAAACGACGGCTGATCAATAAGGAAGACCTTAGCCTGTTTAAGATTGTGAACTCCGCGGAAGCCGCAGTAGAAGAAATCGAGAAATTCTATCGCCGATACCATTCCATCCGATTCGTTGGGCGACTGATGGCAATGCGGCTAAACTCCCCCATTTCAGATAAACATCTCGAACAGATCCAGACGCAGTTCAGCGATCTACTTTCCGAAGGGCAGTTTGAACTACGGGCGGCTCTTGAAGAGGAACTCGACGAACCCGCTCTTGCGAAGATCCCTCGGCTGGTCTTCCCCTTCAACCGTCGGAGCGCCGGACGACTTCGCCAGCTTATCGACTGTGTGAATAGTCTTTGACGAACACGACAAGCGTTTCAACCGCCCCTTTAGTCTACCCCCGTACGCATGGTATTGTGGCGAACCACTATGAGTGATTCGCCACGCAGCCGGCAGTTCAGTACTCCCCCCAGCACCATCCTCTACCATGCAGACTGTGCGGATGGATTTGGCGCAGCCTGGGCCATTTGGAAACAATATCCCGCGGCGCGATTTATTCCCGTCAAGCACGGGAATCCTCCTCCCGCAGATATCAAAGACCAGCACGTCGTGATCGTCGACTTCAGCTACTCACGGCCGACTCTCGAAACGATGGCCGCTGAAACAAAGAGCCTGCTGATCCTGGATCACCACATCACCGCCGAACAATCCCTCGCCGGCCTTCCCTACGCCTACTTTGACCTGAAGAAGTCAGGCGCGGTCTTGGGATGGGAATGGGCGCACGGCACTTCGGCTCCTTGGCTGCTGCAATATATCCAAGACAAGGATCTCTGGAATTGGGCGTTGCCGGGCAGCCGAGAAATCAACGCCGCCATTGCCTCCTATCCATTCGACTTTCAGCGATGGAATCGTTTCAGCCAGCCAGAGTTGGAACAAGAGGGGACTGCGATCCTTCGATACGAACAGGAACTCGTCGGAAAACTCGCCGCTCAGGCCGTGATGGTCGAGTTCCAAGGCGCCGTCATCCCGGCCGTACAGAGTGCCATCCTCACTAGTCAGATTGGAGAGCGTCTCTCGCCGGATCATCCGTTTTGCCTGATCTGGCACGACCGGGATAGCCGTCGCTATTTCAGTATGCGATCCCGTGAAGACGGCACCGATGTGGGAAGCATTGCGGCTTCTTTTGGCGGCGGAGGCCATACCCACGCGGCAGGATTCTCCGTGCCCCTCAACGCCGATGGAACGCTTCCCTCAAATCCGGACCTGCCCAGGCCACTCATTGATCGTCGCCGAACACCCTAGCGAACCCCATGCTCCCCCTGCGCGACGATAATCCGACCGAGCGACCGCCGATCGTGACAGTCGCCATCATTGCGATCTGCACGGTAGTGTTTGCCTACCAGTTCACGCTTTCTGACAAGCCCGGCGAGGCCTTTGCCTTTCAATATGGGGCTATCCCTAGCGTCATTTTCAGCAACGCTACGCTCCCGGACGACATCGTCTCCATTCCCGCAACACTGACCCTGATCACGAGCATGTTTCTGCACGGCGGCTGGATGCATTTGCTCGGTAACATGCTCTATCTCTGGATCTTCGGCAACAATATCGAAGATGCGATGGGTCATCTCAAATTTGCCATCTTCTATGTGCTCTGCGGAGTCCTGGCAGCCCTTAGCCACGCATTCGCCGACCCGTCCTCTCAGATCCCCATGGTCGGCGCCAGCGGCGCCATTTCCGCGATCCTGGGAGCCTATCTCCTGCTTTATCCCAGAGCCCGCGTGCTGGTGCTGATCCCGCCTCCCTTCTTTGGAACCACCTCTGTACCGGCCGTCATCGTCTTAGGATTGTGGTTCTTGGGGCAGCTTTACAGCGGAGGACTGTCAATGGGATCCCACAGTGGAGGGATCGCCTTCTTTGCTCACATTGGGGGATTCGCGGCAGGCATGGCCCTGGTAGGGATCTTCAAAGAGCGGGACGTGCGTTTCTTCGCGCCGGAGCACTCGGGGCGTTATTGATAGCCCTGAATGCTAGGCGGCGTCGAGCATTTCTCTGACTTTCTCCACCAATCCGACTTGTCGATAGGGCTGCTGAAGTACAAATCGTCGATTGATCCGATGATGCGCAATCGTCTCATCATCATAACTCGACACAAAAAGCGCTTTCATCGTGGGTTGATGATTGAGCAGTCGGCGAGCCAATTCCCGCCCTCCGATCTCGGGCATGACTAAGGGGCTCACCGTCAAATGCACAATACCTTGGTACCGCTGGGTGAGCATCAATGCTTCAACGGAAGACGCGGCCTCCAGCACGCGGTATTTGTATCGGGCCAGCATCGAACCGACTAGTTTGCGACTGATCTCATCTTCCTCAACCAGTAGAATCGTCTCGTCTCCCTTGGCCAGCATCGACTTGGGAACCTGCTCCTCACGCGCATTGGCAACCCGTGCGCCCGGC
>CAZXNN010000218.1:0-5809 GCA_964641915.1 uncultured Nitrospira sp.
AGCGAGGCCAGCGCCTTGCCGATGATATCGAGCGACGGTTGCACGTCGTTCCTCGCCAGCGCTTCGCCGAACTGGTCGAGCACGAGGATGGCCTTTGGGTATACCGCGGTGAACACCTCGTTCAGCCGCTTTGGCGCCTTCGTGATCGTCCGCACGTCCTCCCGGATTGCCGACATGTCGACGCTGGGCTTGATCGCGCGAAGGATCGCGGCCAGCGGCTCGCGGCCCGGCGTGGCGACGGCAACGACCTTGTGCCCTTTGTCCTTCAGGCGCGGCAGGAGCCCGGCATTGATCAGCGAGGACTTGCCGCTGCCGGAAGGTCCCAAGAGTATGACGATCGACTTCTCGTCCTCGAGACGCTTCAGCAGTTCCGCGATTGCATCCTCACGGCCGAAATAATTGGCGGCATCGTCCTGCGAGAAGGGATCGAGCCCCTTGTAGGGCGATGCCTTGCTTTCGGTGTCAATGCTCGCACCGGCGGTGGCGGGATCGTACGGCGCGAGTTCAGCAAGAACCAGCAACGCTTCGATGGCCGGTCCCTCCCCTTTGCCCGGCTCGACCGTCGGATATTCGCGCGACAGGATCAGCGAAGTGGTCCAGTACTCGATGGATGCCTGCGCCGCCTTGCGCTCGGACGAGCGCTGCAAGATGGCACCGGTTGCAACGGCCTTGTCGATGAACCGCCTAATCTTCTCGGTTTGTGATCCGGCGCCGATGGTGGCCGCCAGACTGGCCTTCTCTTCCAGCAACTCCAGGTTCGCCTGCTGCAATTCGACGAATGAGTCGAAGGCGACCCCGGAGGTTCCAGCTTCAGTGGGGGCTGTCATAGGCTTGCCTCCAGAAGTGCGGAAAGCGGATTGCCCAACTGAATGATCTGTTCGCTGCCCGACAGCAGCGATTTGTCCACTTCACTGAATCGCAGGCCGGTGCGAGACCGAAAATCGTCAAAACGCTCGGCAACCTGTTCCCATTGATTGTTCGCAATCGAACCATCGATCGCCCGGGCATATTGTTGAATCTTGATGGACCAGTCCTCGTAGGGGCTGGCGAGGCAAAGGGTTCGCGTCTTCGGCCAGGCCAGGTCCCAGCCTGCACGAAATGACCGCGGATAGCTGTTTGCAGTCGGCTGTTGCTGGGCGAGCATCGACAGCTCATTGTCGACGTCCTGCCAGGCGTTATGGTCCTCGACATTCCTCTGCAGCCGTTCCCAGTGCGCACGCAGCCGGTCGGGTCCGGAACTGATGACCGACGCGATGCCCTTGAGGTCCATCGACTCGAGCACGCTCTGGAACACCTGCAGGAGCTCGCCGACAGGAAGATCCCTGAGGATCGCCCTGACCTTCCCGTTCAGTTCCGGCGGCTGGAAGCGCAGATGCTTGGCGATGATCGCAGTCGCCTTGATCTTGTCGATGATCTCGTCGCTTTCCAGCAGAGTGGCGATCGCGCTCGAAAATTCGTCGAGCCAGTTCATCTCGCTCGAACCGCGTGCCTGCGCAGCCGCCTTCAGCTCGCGGGCCTCGGCCGAAAAGCTGCTCCACGTCCGCTCCATCGTGCGCGCCGAAAGGCGCATGCTCTGGTTGGCCTTCTTTGGATCGGTTTCCTCGAAGGCGGCCTGGAGCGCCGGCAGAAAGCTCTGCAGGATCTGGAGGACGTCATGAACGGCCTTGTGCCGCCGCAAGTCTGCCGTCCGGTCGGAGATTGTCTTGATGGTCTGGCTGCTCTTGCGGATTGCGGACATCGCTTCCGGGTACTGCCCCAGCATTCTGAAAAAACCGCTCCACGGCGCCAGTTGCGTGGCATCCACCAACACGTCGTATTTCGGTACCGATGCGCCGTTCTTGCGGGAAATTCGATCTCTGATGAGCTTGATTGGCACGCCCTGCGACGCGGCCAGGGCATTCCATCGCTCGTCACCAAGATGATGCAGGGCGAACACCCTGTATTCCTGATTGAGACAGGGTGATCCGGACGATCCGGGCGCCGTCATCCACTCGTACCGCATCCGCGTATGGAGGGCGTTCTCATCCTTGAACTTGCGCGTCGCGTAGGTCTGCGGCCCGCCAAGCGGATGCTGAAGAACGATCACCTGGCTGTCTCTGGTCATGACCGCGGCGCCTTGCGGCGGAGGTGGCTGGCAATCCCACGGCGTGTCCCAGAGGTCGACCCAGCCGCGACGCCTCAATGCCTGGCCCGGCGGCTCCATCTGCCCGACGGGCTGCTTGAGGAGCAGCAAGGCGTAGTCGAGCTCATCCTCCGTCGGCATCGGATCGTTGATCCTGTCCGTCGCCTCCGCGGCACCATAAACGCTCCATTCCAGGCACTTGCTTACCTCGAATGGAGTGCCGAGCTGTACTGCCCCGTTTGGCAGTTTCAGATAATCGAATATGCACACCACCGGCTTCACCGGTACGCCAGCGGCGTCAATGATGCGTTCGACGACATGGTAGTTCGTCAGCACCGCGTCCGGCCCGACAAGGAAACCCGTGCCGAGCGGGTTGCCCCCGGTTTGGATGCTGCAAACGCTGCTCAGGACCCGGACAAGCCGTTCGGCTACTTCGTTCGGCGTCGGCATTTCTTCCTATCCCTCGGTCGGCAAGTCCTGCAGCCTCACCCTCTCGAACAACGGCGCCACGATGCTGTCGGCCCCTGCTATCGCCACTCCCTCCGGCTTGACGAACCGTTTCGGCTTGATCGGGTTCGCGCGCTTCCAGTCTATCTCGAAGGCTTTGGCGTAGTACTGGGCAAGCTCTTCGTCGTCGAAAATCAGCGAGGCGTCGCGGTTCAATGTGACGCCGGGCTTGCTCCAGTTGTGACTACCCAACAGCATCCGCTTGCCGTCAACGATCATGCCCTTGGTATGGGTATCCTCCATCCGCCGCAGCCGATTGGCAATATCCACGCCCTTCGATTTGAAATACCAGGCCGCGTGGGTGGGATCGGAAAACTTCTGTCCCCCCACACGCAGGATCACGCGGGCATCGTCCAGTGTCTTGAGCTTCCGCGTCAGGGCTTTGATCAACTCGTCGATGAAGCCGCGGTCCTGCCGCGGGTTGGACGGCATCGCGATATAGGGGATCTGGAACAGCAGGCTTTCACGCGCAGAATTGATCAGATCGAGCACCGCTTCGCTGTAAACCGCCCCTTCCTTGTCCGGGGTCAGCAGCGGCCTGATCTTGACCTTGCGCGTGATTTCCAGCGGCTGCAGAATTTCACCCGGCGCCCGGCGTTCAAGCACGACGGCCTCCTCGAGCGGAATCTCGACCTCCTCCATCTTGCTCTTCGGCAACACGGCGCCGCCGAGATCGGTGGAGCGTTTGAAGTCCTGCTGGATGTGGTTGCGGAACCGGTTCGCCAGCGTCTCATTGTGGATGACGACATGCCATTCGCGGTTGCCGGGTAGATCCTCCTCGGCCGCGTCGTCGCGCTGCCCTTGGGTGATGACCGGTTGGCTGGACTCCGGTTTCCAGTTGCCCGAGGAGAGCCAGAACGCGCCATCGTCGCGCACCGTGACCTTGATGTGGTAGGAATCCGAAATGAGGCCCGATGTCCCTTCGGGCGCGACGATGCGCTCGAAGTTGAATCGCTCCCAATTCTTGAACGTCGCGATGCGGTCGAATTCCTCGGTCGGGAACTTCATCTTGGAAAAGGTTGCGTTGTCGAGCACGAGCTTCAGCGACACCCCTGCCCTCAGGCGCTCCTGGATGGCATCCTTGATGTGCAAGGCGTGGAATTCGTACATCGCAGAGACCAGCGCATGCCTGGTCGTGGACAGGAACGCTTTCAACTCGTCCCAGGAATATTCCGGTCCGACGTGGGCGCGAACGGTCATCTCTTCGTTCACCTCGGCAAACGAAAAATCCCTGCCGGTGCGCGCGTCATCGTCATAGTCGATGGAGTCGACGGATTCGGTCGCCGGCCTCGCGTCGATCTGCTCTGCGACGTCGGCAGGGAAATAGCGCACAGGCACGCCGAGATATTCGGAGGGGCCGGCCGCGGCAAGCTGCGCCAGACGCGACGGCAGGACCGAGGCCGCGATGCACGGCTTGTCCCCGATCGCATCGCCGTCGTCGAGGAAGCCAACCCGTGCGGCCAGCACGCCATCCGGACGGCTGTCCCAAAACTGCTCGACGGCGCTCTCGATGTCGATCGAGCCGGGCGCCTTCTGTGGTGTCGCGACGTCCGCCGCGGGCGCGGATGCCGGCTGTCCCAACGACACCTTGATGGTCAGGGGAATCGTGAATGCGACTTCGCACGGGGCCACCGTAGCGACAGTTGACCCGGCCGGCTGGATCGGCGCCGAAGCCTTCGGCGCAATGGTCTGGATCACCGTCCTGGTTTCAATGATCGGCGGTTCGCGCCAACGCTCGTGCTTGATGTAGTCATGGAGCACGGATGCCGGCACGGCATAGTTGGCCTGCTTGTAGAGGCCGGCAAAGTGCAGCCCCGCTGCCTTGCCGGTCTTGGGGTCGATGATCACCGAGCCCGAATTGCCGCCGAGGGTGGTGCAGTCGTGCTCGACCGAATCATTGCGCTGCGCCGCCATGATGAGCCCGGGCGCAGCCCGCTTGACGTCGTAGCGGTCGCGATAGAGTTCCTTCATCAGGTCCTGATCGGGAATAATGCGCTTGGGCGCCTTCGCCGGATAGCCGATCGTCACTACCGGCGCGTCGGCGGCGAGATTGGTGTCCCGAACGGTGATGAAACCCTGCCTTGCACCGTCGATCCGGCGGGCAACTCTGCAGAACGCAATATCGTTCGGGCCGTCGATCTTCTCGATATAGAGCACTTCCTTGATCGCATAAGTGCGCGCCTCTCCTGCCGCGATGTCGTCGAATTCGTGCAGAGTGTTGAGTGACGCCGAGATCGGCTTGCCGGCAACGCCTCGTGAAAAGACGAAACTGGCGCCCTGCTGCTGGGCTATGAGCTGGGCAACGTGGCGGTTCGTGACGATGATGTCGGCGGCAACGAACCAGCCGGTGCCGACAAAGTCGAGGCTTCCCGGAAACCCAAAGACATCGATGCGTCCGACGAGAGGCATGATCGGCCCGACCGTGTCGCGGGCGTTGCCGAGTTCGGCGACGAGTTCCCTGGCCTCGTCGCCGTCGAGCGTCACATCGACCGTGTCGATCCAGTCGTCCTTGACGAACAATACGGGACGCTCGTCCTTGACAATGGTCTCGTTGATGGCGTCGACGGGAGAGAAATCGATGCCAACTCCTTCAACCATGACCCTGGGCTTGACCGCCTCCTCGGCGATCTTCCTCTGGTATTTCTCCCTTAGCCCCGGCCGCCGCGCGAGCAGGCGTTCGACGAATTTTTGATTAAACTCGCGTCGATCTTCGTTCTCCATGGGGGTCTCCCAAATCTGAATATTTCACAATTGACGTCCGGCAATCGATCGAGACCGGTCGGAACGTCCGCGGCTTGGGGTAGATGACAAGAGGCAAAAACGAAAAAAGCAGTATCCCGAAAATCTATTTATAGTTGAACATCTGCCGGACGAATCCGCAAGCCCGGAGTATTGGCTCCGGCAGATTGCCCGCGCTCGGCAGTGCAATTCGCTTCGGAAGCCCGTCCGAACCTCGGCTAATCTGACCGAATTTTGTGACAGACTTAGGATGCCTGCCGGCGGGCAGGTCGGGAGCGCACTACCGCCCCCTGAACTTCGGTTTGCGCCGCTCCAGGAACGCGGCAACGCCTTCCTTGTGGTCTTCGGTGAGGCTGGCGAGCGCGAACTGGTCGACATCCATGTGGCTGGCGAGATCGTCGAGCGCGTGCGCGAGGCGGTTGACGGTGAGCTTGGTCATGG
>CAZXNN010000219.1:0-5757 GCA_964641915.1 uncultured Nitrospira sp.
GGATTCCGAAGCAGCGGGAAGAGGATTCCTTTCACATTCAGGAGTGCGGGACCATTTTGGATCGTGATTCCTGAATGTTGCGGACTCCAAACAGACAGCGTTCCACCGATTCCTACTTCGACGCGATGAAACAGCGACATCGACGCGCCGTAGCCGACGGTGGCTGCAAATCCTCGGGAATCCGTCGCCGGAAGCAAGATCACATCTGCGATGTGAAAGTGCGCGGTGAAGTAGTCGATCCGATTGCAGGGAATCGGTGACTTGGCGCAGCGGGAGCCGAAGGCGGGACGTAGTGGCGGAGACGGAAGGGACGACGGTTCTGCATGACTGCGTGAAGAGGGAGAGAGAATGAGGGCGATGACGAACAGAAGGCGGGAGAAGATCGGCACGCGGGAACGTTAGGATAGGTGTGGTCGGGCTGCAAAGCGACCTTCCCATTGTGCCTGCCGAAGCGCGATGCGTGCTCGCTCGCTCGGTCTAGCCACTGCCTGCATGTACGACGGAGTAGCCACTCCTCCGCACCGTTTCCCAGCCCATTCCCTAAGCCCGTCGTGCGATTACTTGGCGACGAAAATTTGTAATTTGGATTTCGTTGAAAAAGCCAGCGGCTAACTAAAGCTAATAGGCGTTTGCAACACCCCTGCCCGATCACGTCGGCGCCAATCTCTACCCCCTGCGTCGGGCTGGGCTCCCGCAAACGCCTATTAGTTTAGTTTGATTGAGCGGGCTACTCGACCGAAGCCGTAAAGAATGGCAGCGCTCGGACAGATGCGTTTAGTTGAAGTCAAACAGGGGAAAGTACGTTCCGAGGAACAATGCGAACCTTAGCGCACCCGCCGCGCTGATCTCCGTGCTGGTCCCATTATCGTCAGTATGGGTCTCAATACGCGAGAACAGCGTCGGGGAGTAGCGAACGTCCGCAGCGATGATGACTGGTGTTTGAAACGAACCCAACACCACTCCCACTTGTCCCCCAAGGGAAAATGCCGAACTCCAAGTCGGCTGGCTGAGTTTGCCTTGTTGATCGTAGCTGACGTACTGCGCGATGTCCAAAGCCGAGAGCTGAAAGTGTGGCCCAAAGTAACGCCAAAATGGATTGCCGCTGCGCCGGTCTGGAAGCCGCTGCACCGTCAGCCCTACCGGCAGTGAGAGCTGCGGTAACAGCCACTTGGCCTCGGCAGGCTGCCCGTCTACTGGTAGCCACTGCCCTCCGCCCAAAAGACCAGCACCAACCCCCAGCGATAGCACCCACGCCCCATCGCGTTCAGAGCGTCGCGTGGCTTCATCGATGAGCGATTCGATCGCCCTCTTACGCGCCTGTTGCTGCGCCTTCTGCTGCTCAGGAGTCGCCTGATCCTGGGGTACATAGCTTGAGATGTAGGAGCCCGCCGCCACCAGCAGCTTGGCCACTCGATCAAAGCTGTTCTTCAGCGCGTCCCGATCTCCCTCCTTCGCAACCACGCCCGACAGCGGTGTCATCAGCTCGGACGCCGGAACGATCATCTGCTGGAGATCCCCCCGTAGCGCAGCAACGATCAATCCGCGACTGCTCTTGAGCACCGGCTCCCATATTTGGAGTGCAGGATGCTCTTGTTCAAGTGACTTCCGCAATTTCTCGGTGAACTCAAATACAAGATCAGTGGCAATCGCCATCTGGCCCGCCGAGCTAGCGCCTTTGGCCGGAGTCAACACCGCCATTCCTTGCAATACAAAGTGATCCAAGTCTGGCCATTTCTCCTTGATAGCGTTCCACTGGCAGTTCGCGTCATTCTTGATATAGAGCTTCGCGTGTTCCTCTAACATCGTCCGCACCATGCGCACATCGCAGCTCTGCTGATGGCACTGTTGCATCACCGCAAAAGCCACCTGTAGCGCTGCAACTATCGTCTCCAGGTCGGGTTTATTTTTCACTTGCTTACGAATGTTGGACCACTCCTGCTTGGCGAAGACTAGTAGCAGACGTTGGGCATCGAGTGAGCCTTGCAGCTTTCCGCTACTCTGCTGCCTCGCCAACTGATCAATCATCTCTTTAAGAACGTGCTCTGCCGCAGTTTTTAGCGCGTTGTCAGCAGCTCCTGCGGGAAGTGGTCCTGCGCTGGCCAGCCCTTGAGCCAGATCAACGGAAATCCAGTTGACCATTTTGTGTTTTAGGACATTCATAGTCAATAGAATGAAGTCGCTCTGAATCGAGTTCAGCAGCTCACGTCCGCTTCCCAGCAAATCCTCGATCCGAATATGTTGAACCCGCTTGCACGTACTCGAAAATAGCCGATTATCCATAGATTCCGGATCATCATATAGCGCACGTTTTGTCGTTGAATCGATCTTTAGTTCATCGCAGAGCAGCGCAGTGAGGCGATCGGTTAAGACCTTGGTGGCTCGCCCACGGGCACGCTCAACCACCACCTCGGCCACGGTAGATAGCAGTTCGTCCACTGCCGCTGTTGCATTTCCGCCAAAAGCGCGCCCAGACAGGGGCGGGGTCCCCCCCATCGCCGTGGCCAACTCTTGGCTCGCGTCTTCCAGCTTAGGATCCGATACTTGCTCGATTATCAGGCTACCAACTTCATCGACTGTCTCTGCCGTCTTGCATTTATCAGGGCATGCAGATGTCAACTTACACGTATGCGGCGGCTTATTTTGACTTGAGTAGGTACAACTTCCAATCTTCCATGCATAATCCTTTGAAAAAGCTCCAGGGTCTCGGATCGGATCTGCCCATGATGTTACTGTCCAGTTTCCTTCTTTTAGTATTACGGACAAATTCAATCTCGGATAAAGGTATGGATCAAACTCGACTATCCGTACCTCGGTTGAATCATTCGTGCTAAACAAGATCCGAAACCGGCCAGGAGGAGACGATGGAAGCTTGATGAGGTATTTTTGAACGGAACCTTGCGGTACGACAATGGAGGATTCTGCTGCTCCAACATTCTGCACGAAGAGCAGAAAAGCGAGCAGGATGATGCCCATGAAAGAAACGACGGAGCGCATGCGAAAATCTCCTTATTGAGCACTCGGCTCGACTTGACGAATCGTTTTAGAAATCCATCCATCCAAGCGGTCTGCACGGATGTACACGCCGCCGCCACCACAGCGACTGCTCGATGTGGCCAGCGGACGTGACGTGATGCCAACAAGCCGCCACGGGCAACAGGGACGCGCAACCCGCACCAACTCGAACACCGGGCCTCCGCTGTCTCCATCGCAGGTATCGCGCCCACCGCTGGCGGGAATGGCCAGCTCGGACCCTGGCGAACAGCCTAGAGCCGCCGACCTCGAATCATCACAGCCCCAACCCGATATCGGTAAATCCGTATGGTGCTTTCGCCCAAACCCATAGCTGCCCTGCGGATCAATGGCACCAAAACCAATGAGCCGAGCCACGCCGACCGGTGCCATCGAATCGCTATCCCGCCGGCGAACGTGAAGTCGCACAGCCAATGGCTGGTCCAAGCGCAGCAGCGCAGCATCCAGGCTCTCATCCAGGGGCAGATACGTTTCGACCACACGGCCTACCGGGCCCCCTTGACGAACGTCTGGCCCAGCCAAGACGTGAGTTGCTGGCAAGCAGTGACGAGCGGTGAGTACAAGCCTTGGGGAAACAGCTACTCCAGTACAGTGCCAGGAAGTAGCCCGTCCCACCGCCACGACATCGGAAAAAAGATCATTGCTTCCCTCCGCCGTCTGGCAAGTCGGTTTCGCTGGTGATGGCAGGGACCGATTCACTATATCGTGCGGTCGGTACTTCTCTTCCCACGCGCTTTTCTGCAACTGATATACTAGAATTTTCGCAGTGATCACGGTGTTCAAAAATAACTCCAAGTATTCGGATTGATTCACTTGATGCACACTAAAATTTCGCTTACCTGTACTATTTCCACACTCTTCGATGCTGAATCCTTGATCAGTGGTATCTATCGATGGCAAAACCATCGCCATTATGCCTGCGCAGGAGATCTGCTTCTTAATATTATTGCGATCAGTTGATAGATCGGGCCTGAATTGACTACTGGCATTAACTATGCTCTCATAATTCGCCTGAATTTTCTTCAATCTTGTCTCTTGAATTTGATCAAAGCTGTAATCCTTACCATCGGTGAACATCACAATTATGTCATTTTCATCAAGGGACTGCTTTCTTAGGACTTCCTTAATTCTAGAATCGCTTCCATTTCGAAAATCGTTCTTACTATTATCGATCAATTTACCAATCATTTTCTCGAATGATTCATTATTGTCATTGGATGGATGGTATTCTTTTAATAATGTGATATTTTTGCGGGATGCTTTTTTCTTGGGATCTATTATATTATTGAACATGAAATAGACTTTTAGATCTAGTGCTACATGCCTATTTCTATCAGAATAAACATCCAAAATTTGTTTTGTTACATTCTTTGCGGCATCAACCCATCTTTTCTTTCGATATTCTTCGCATTGGATGAATCTTTTTTCGGCATTTCTGCACTCCTCGCAGTGATTGCAGTCTGATTTTTTTTGCAATTTGTCGTAATGTTGATGTTTTTTGTCGTATATGCAATAATCTCTGATACTATCCCCGCTTATTCCGACGCACGAATTGTTTGCCTCTTCTAGCCCAATCGGATGTTCAATCATGCTAAACGAACGATCAAGGAACAGCTTAAGGTGAAGTTGGGGGGGCGGCGGTGCTGATGGCGGCAACTGGGTCAAATCAGGGTTGACGCCCAAGTCTTGCGAGGCGGGACAAGGCCGGTCGCAAGGTTCACAAAGTGGCGAGGCGGGCAGAGAGCGGACCGACAGCACCACAGACAAAAGGACTACCACGCTTATCATTAGAGCAACAGAACGCATGAATGCACCGTTTTCTCGGGATCGGATACGCAAACGTGACGAAGATTCTTCAGACCTAATGACCATGTATCGCTCGGTGGACCACCTAACTCGGTAGACAATATAATTCCCCGGTCTGCCTCTGAAAAGTGGGTTTTCAAGGGAACCGAGTCGGCTTGTACCGGGTCCGCTCAGGCGAACGAGACCGTGAACCTGTTTCAGTCACCGAAGCGGCCCATGCATTGTCCGAATGCCCCCCGATCCGGGCTGACACACTCTGTGCGATGGCGACTTACTGAACGGGCCGTATCGATCGAACCGTACGTAACTAACTAATACAACGCCTGCCATCTGGAGGTAGACAAGGATGGCAGATACGACCACAAGAGGCGTCGGTTACATTCGCACAGGGTTGTCCACTCGCTCGGAGAGTGGAGCTGCGATACGCATATCAGCACAACGGGTGACTGCTTATTGCGAATTGCATCGCGTCTCGCTTGATGCGACTCTGATTGATAAGGGCATGGTTACGCAGGGGGAGCACGGGGAGCGGCAGACGGTGCTCGACGAAGCGCTGGGGATGCTTGGCGTGGGAGGGCCGACGCTGCTGATCGTTCCGTCGATGGCGCACTTGGCGTTGTCGGTTGGGAAGCTGGCGCGGCTCGTCGAGAAGCACTTCGGCGATGGCTCGTTTGCGCTGGTGGCGGTTGCGGAGGGGGTGGACACGCGCACGGACAATGGTCGTTTTGTGCTCGGACTTCTGCGGACATTGGCTCGATGGGAATGCGAGGGGGCCTATCATGCGGATTCCTAAGTCAACTAGCGCTTCGACAAAACCGCAGCAGATTCGCGCAGTTGGGTACGTCCGAGTTAGCACAGAGATTCAAGTGAGCGAGGGCGTCAGTCTTGAGACACAGCGGGTCAAGATTCGGGCGCACTGCA
>CAZXNN010000220.1:0-5728 GCA_964641915.1 uncultured Nitrospira sp.
GCATCGAGATCATGTCGCTGCCGGTGTACGTGCTGGTGCTGATCGGGTTCCTGCGTCCCGAGAGCAGCGAGGCCGCGCTCAAGTACCTGGTGCTCGGCGGCACCGCGACCGCGACGCTGCTGATGGGCGTGTCGCTGCTCTACGGCTGGGGCGCGACGCTCGATCTCTCGCTGTTCGGCGCGGCGCTGGTCCATGCGGATCCGCTGCCGGTCGCCGGCGTGGCGCTGATCGTCGCGGCGCTGTACCTGAAGGCCGCGATCGTGCCGCTGCACGCCTGGGCGCCCGACGCCTACGAAGGCGCCAGCGTGCCCGTCACCGCCTACATGGCCACGATCGTGAAGGCCGCGGTGCTGATCGCGGCGCTGCGGCTGTTCGCCGCGGCCCCGGTCTCCGGACCGATGGCGGCGCTGCTCGCGGCATTGCCGCTGCTCTCGATGGCCTGGGGCAACCTCGCGGCCATCCGCCAGACCAGCTTCCGCCGGATGATCGCGTACTCGTCGATCGCGCACGCCGGCTACCTGTTCTACGCGTTCCTGGGCGCCGGAGAAGGCCGCTACCAGGCGATCATGTTCTACGTCGTGGCCTACGGCGTGATGAACCTGCTCGCGTTCTCGGTGATCCCGCGCGGCGTCGACGACACGACCCAGGACCGCCTCGACGCCTTCAAGGGCCTCTACGGGCGCCGGCCGTTCGCGGCGGTGGCGATCGCGATCGCGATGCTGTCGCTGGCCGGGCTGCCGCCGCTGCCGGGCTTCGTCGCGAAGTTCCTGATCTTCCGCAACGTGATCGAGGCCGGGTACACGCTGTATGCCGTGATGGGCCTCATCGCGAGCTACCTCGGGATCTACTTCTACCTGCGCGTGATCCAGTACATGTTCATGAGCGCGGACGAACCGTCCGCCTCGCACGGCCGGCCGCGGCGCTACGCACTCGTCGCCGGCGTGCTGTGCCTGGTTCCGGCGACGCTGATCGCGGTGTTCCCGGGCTGGCTGCTCGACCTGCTGTAGCGCCGCTACGTCTGCCCGGACATCGCCCCGGCGAAACGCCGGGCGAAAAAGGCACCGAAACTCTAGTTACGAGTTGTTCGAAAATCGGACCAACGTCAATCTAGGGCCGACTCTAGATCTCTGAGCTACTCGGGTGAGGGGGGGACGTCGCGACGACGACGTCAGTCTCGATGAGGTGGAGCGGATTCTTAATTGATCTCTGGGCAGACGCGCGACGCTACTCAAAGGTGCGGGGACGTCGCTACCACTTAGATAGGAGGGCGGCCACGCAGATAACTTCGGCCCGTCACAGCGTAATTAATAAAGTAGATTCCGAGGAAAACTATTGAGATTCCTCCAATTACTCGCTTTGCTGGGGCGACTTCATCAAAGAAGAACAATGCGATACCCCCAACAATCACAAAGAGGGTTCCCAAAATAGCACCAGCGCCCCGGAGGGCTACCTTTCGAATGATCTGCTCAGAAGACATCGCTTAGCCCTGTCCCGCAGTAACAATTTGCGCCAAACCAGTACCCCGCGGCTGACGCGCCGACTACGCCCATCGCGATATTGAACTTTTTGAACTGACCCAGCGTTCTCAGTTGCCGATTGGCTGCGGCAGATTGCCGTGCTCTTCCCGCTTCATTGTGCAATGTGTCTCCGTACTTGTTGCGATTCGCGGTGCGACTCAGATTGTCTTCTAGCGATTCCGTGATTCCGTTAGACACAATTGACGAGACACTTAGCGGATTCAGATCCCATGCAACGTCGTAACTGTCGCCGTATGTCTGCCGCAAACAGTCCTTCCGGTTCTCGTTCCATTTCTTCAAGCGCGCGACAATCGGGATGTCCTCTGGTTGTTGATCCCCTTGCGGCGAGTCGGCCTCGCCTGCTCCAGTGGCGCTATCGGTCGATGTCGTGGCCGATGGCGCAGCCTTGTTAGGTCGCGGATCGCGGAACCCTCGCGTTGTGAATGCCCCGGTACCGGCGCACGTGCCGTCTTCCTTTGTTATGTGTGACCCAGTGCAAAGTCCGGTTGGGTCTACCCTGTTTAAGGGGTCACTGCCGACATACGCATACAGGTTGTTGTCGTCCTGATACCCAATCGGATCGGTCTGCATGAACCTCCCGAGGGACGGGTTGTAGAACCGGGCCTTGTAGTAGTAGAGCCCGATCTGCGGGATGGCGGTCTGGCCGGTGTACTGAAATCTCCAGCCCGTCGGCGCCGTGGTCAAGCCGTAGGCGTCGTAGGTGGCGATCTCGAGCTTGGCTCCGGATGCATTGGAGGTCGCGATGATCGACCCCTGATGGTTCGCATGCAGGTACCTGCGGTTGCTGCTCGATACCGTTGAGCCCTCGTACCAGACGAGCGGCTCGTCCACCCCTGCTCCGTGCACGTAGCGGCGCAGTGCCGTGCCGCTGGTGTTGTACTCGGCGATCAGCCGGTCGCCGTCGTACAGGAACCGAATGGTGCTGCCCCCGGCCGTGACCTGATGGAGCCGTCCCAGCGGGTCGTAGACCATGGAGGCGCTCTTGGCGCCGCTCACCGTGACCAGGCGGTTCTCGGTGTCGTACCTACTTGCCTCTCTCAGAATCGATGATCCCTCGAGCTTCCTCCCAGGTCGCGACGGCAATGGGATCTCCATCGACCAATGCCTGATAGTACATTCTGTCGCGAACCATGGTTTCAAATGACATGAGCGGTGCGCGCGAGCTGAAGGTGTCCGTAGCAGGCAATGCCGGTGCAAAGAACCAATACTGACTAATTCGGGCGTTCAGAAGGTCCACTGCGTCAGATCCGACAAAGAACGGAAACGACATTTCGTTCGGCTCGTAAATCAGAAACTGCGGCATAGCCTTGAATGAAATTCCATAGACTACGTACTCCTGTCCGGCGCGCAGGAGGCGCCAATCGGCGGCCGTCGTACGTCCTGCTTTCTTCGTGACCCTCATCGCCAGCGCCTTCTATTTGCCACAGGTTCTCGTACCAGTTGGACACGCGTTCGCGCGGCTTTTGGCATGATCTTGCTTTATCTTGGCGTTGTCCACCTTACCCGTGGCGCGATTTTTGTCTGCATGGGTCTCCGTACGCGTGCCATCGGGATGTTCGCGTGAGATGGTGATCTTGTCATGGGTGCCCGCTTCCGAATCGTACTTCTTGTCGCCCATATCACCAGAGATGTCCTTTCCTTCGCCAGCTTCGATCCGGCCGATTGACTCCTGACCGGCCAAGTCATCCGGGAGATCAACAGCTCCAGGCACGCTCTGGGGGTTGTCTGAGTTTGTGTCAGATGCTGTGGCATCGTCGGATTCAGTAGATTCGGCAAATACTTTGCCGAGTTCAACCGCTTTGATACCGATCGCTGCGCCGACCGTTAAGGCCCCCAACGTGCACACTTGAGATTCGACGCATGCGACGATTAGCGGAATGAACATTGCGAACGAGCCGGTTGGGTCCGTCCTATCGAGCGGATCATTTCCGACATACACATACAGATTGTTGTCATCCTCGTACCCAATCGGATCGGTCTGCATGAACCGCCCAAGGGACGGGTTGTAGAACCGGGCCTTGTAATAGTAGAGCCCGATCTGCGGGATCGCCGCCTGGCCGGTGTACTGGAATCTCCAGCCACTCGGTGCGGTGGTCAGGCCATAGGCATCGTAGGTGGCGATCTCGAGCTTCGCGCCCGATGCGTTGGAGGTCGCGATGATCGAGCCCTGGTGATTGGTGTGCAGGTACCTGCGGTTGCTGCTCGATACTGTTGAGCCTTCGTACCAGACGAGCGGTTCGTCCACCCCGGCTCCATGCACGTAGCGGCGCAGCGCCGTTCCGCTCGTGTTGTACTCGGCGATCAGCCGGTCGCCGTCGTACAGGACCCGGTTGGTGCTGCCCCCGGTCGTGACCTGATGGAGCCGTCCCAGCGGGTCGTAGACCATGGAGGCGCTCTTGGCGCCACTCACCGTGACCAGGCGGTTCTCGGTGTCGTAGGCGTAGTTCGTGGGTGACGTCGCCCCGTCCGAGGTCAGGTTGCCGTTCAGGTCATAGGTTGGGGTTCCGGCGCCGGTCCCGATAGGTGAATCATCGCTGCTATCGCTGTCGCGCTATGGAGTGCGCCACAATAGGCCTCGCCCGGAGGTCAGTACCGCTTGCGTCACGATAGCGAGCCGCTCTGCGTCACCGGCCAGTGGTTCAGGCGCGATTCCGAAGGCTGTCACTCCGATGTTCTCGTTAATGACAAAGTACAGAACGTACGCGTATTTCGTTTGCTGCGAAGGCGAGGTGTACGCACTCGGAATGCAATGTTGCTCATCGTTCTCGGATAGCTCGGAGAGCCGGTCGCAGGTTCCGCTCACCAGCGCGACCGAGCAGTGATCGGACCCGCCGCGAAAACACTTTTCGACCTGGAACCGAACGCCTCGCACGACGTAGGGCTGCAGACCAAGTTCAGACCGCGGAACCGCAAATACGTAGATGTCGTCGGTGATGCAACGGACCTGCGCGTCGGAACAGTCCACCGCAAGATTGGTGAGTTCCTCCCATCCCGAGTTGACGCCGGCCGCATCCCCGTCCCGCGCGATGGCGGACAGTTCATGGTGCGTCCAGGTCAAGTCCTTAAGTGTGCTCTGGTACGTATGCCCGATATTCACATAGGTCGTCGACGCCTCAACAGGCGATTGTGGAACGCGCGGCGCGACTGCGCATGCAGTGACGTAGCCGCCAAAAATCAATGACGCAGCCAAGCACCGTGCGCATGAGGCACCATGACTGGCGAAGGATCGCGAGTGCGCTATTGCCATAGTTCCTCGGCCGCTTCATTGAAGGAGGCCTGATGCTGTATATCGGAATCCTCTCTCGACAGCCCGGACCACATGCGCATGGCATATGGCGCAGCTAAATGGAGACCTTCGTGAGTGATATATACCTCACGTGGTGCCTCGAATTTAGCGGAACTTAACATTGTCAAGCCAACATTCAGGCTGCTGACGCGCGTCCCGCCTAGATAACGGTCCCCAGCAGACATGATGGCATTATTGCCGTCCGCCCCTACAGCTGGGTCTACAATTGCTCTTGCATTCGCCAGCCTTTCGGAGACCTTGCCCGCCGATATCGAACCGGTTGCCTGGCCGCCAGGGCCTTTGATTGAGGTGCTCTTGGTCGGATTGGCGGCGAGCTTATTTACGGTGTGTGTGAGGTCCGCCTCGAACGGCTTAACAGATTTCAACTGCTCGGCCGTGAATTTGTCTCTTGGGATGAAAGAATCTTTCCCAGATTTGTCCGTTATCTTCCAGTAATCCACTTTACAACTGAACTGTGCGCCAAGCCGCGTCCCTGTACCCATTGATACTTGCGTGCAGGACAACCCGGCGGGATCCGTCCTATTGAACGGATCATTCCCCACATATGCGTACAGGTTATTGTCATCCTCGTACCCGATCGGATCGACCTGCATGAACCGTCCGAGGGACGGGTTGTAGAACCGGGCCTTGTAGTAATAGAGCCCGATCTGCGGGATGGCGGTCTGGCCGGTGTACTGGAATCTCCAGCCCGTCGGTGCGGTGGTCAAGCCGTAGGCGTCGTAGGTGGCGATCTCGAGCATCGCTCCCGATGCATTGGAGGTCGCGATGATGGAGCCCTGGTGATTGGCATGCAGGTACCTGCGGTTGCTGCTCGATACTGTTGAGCCCTCGTACCAGACGAGCGGTTCGTCCACCCCGGCTCCATGCACGTAGCGGCGCAGCG
>CAZXNN010000221.1:0-5715 GCA_964641915.1 uncultured Nitrospira sp.
CCTTGAACGATTATCTGAAGAGGATCGTACCGACGCGACGGCTCGCATCCCGGATCTTGCAGCACAAGCGATTGCCTGGTGCAAACTCGATCTGCGCCTGGCCATTGGATTGCCGCAGGAGAATCAGCGAATTCCTGCCGATGAGCTCGTCGCTGAATTGAATCAAGCCGTCACAACCCGGCAGGAGTATGTCGTCACCTACATCCTCACCGAGCTCGACTTGATACCATGAGAGGATTTAACGCCATTCACTCAGTTTGAACGAGGCAGGGGGTTTGCAAGCACCGGTGAATTTGCTATAACGCCATGACAGTCTCATCGTATTTTCATCAGACCGCAGACATGATCCTAGAATTCTGTCTTTGAGAGGAAGGAGGGTCTCCGTGACACACGCTGGATTTATTCGCACGCTCCCACTGATCGCGCTTGTGGTTCTCATGACATTCACCTCGTTGGTCGCCACGCCGGCCTGGAGCCAAACGTCATCGGCAGACACCCAGCAGGGCACGCCGTCCGGGGCGGGCATGCAGGCAGGCGCCGCTTTCTCAACCATATTGTATTTCCCCTTTAAAGCAGCCTTCGCCATCGGCGGGGGACTTGTCGGGGGGCTGGCCTATTTATTCTCCGGCCTGAACGAGCAAACCGCGAAGAGCATTTGGGTCCCCAGCATGTACGGCACCTATGTCATCACGCCGGAGCACTTGACCGGTGATCGATCCGTCCGATTCCTCGGCGTCGCAGCCGAAAGCGATTCCACTGGAGGCAGCTCCAGCACACCCGCCATGGAACCAGCCCGGTGACATGAAGCCCGTCATCGGCGTGACCCCAGACTTCAATGCCGGTGACCGCAAGGAATGGGGTGGGCGCGAGCCCACCTACTTCCTCCGCGCCCGCTACGTCCGCGCCATCGAAGAACTCGGGGGCATCCCCCTCATTCTTCCCTTAGTGGCCGATGCAGCCGGGCGGCGGCGACTGCTCGAACGCGTCGACGGGCTCCTGCTCACCGGCAGCGGTCCCGATCTTCCCCCGCGTCTCTATGGAGAACGCCAGCGCTATAAATTCCCCCTCGTCAGCGAACGCCGTGCGAATTTCGAGCTGGACCTGGTTCATCTCGCTCAAAAATGCGACATCCCTGTCCTCGGTATCTGCGGTGGAATGCAAACGATCAACGTCGCCTGTGGGGGCAGTCTCTTTCAGGATCTCACATTGCAAATGCCGCATGTGCTGCAACACCGACAACCGACCAAAGCCACCCATCTGGCACACTCAGTCGACATCACAGCCGGAAGCCTCCTCAGAAAGATCGTCACCAAAGCCACCTTGCGAGTGAATAGCTCGCACCACCAATCCGTGAAATCCGTCGCCCCTTCGCTGATCGCAAGCGCGATCGCCCCGGATGGCGTCATCGAAGCAGTCGAATCCCCCCGCCACCGTTTTTTCCTTGGCATCCAGTGGCACCCTGAATTCCTCTTTGAACGTCACATCGCCCACCGCCGATTGTTTCAGGCCCTGCTCCGCGCCGCCAGCCGCACGCACGCCTGACGCTGGCCGAGCGACACCTTTTATAATTCACACAGCATTTTTCACTCTGCCTGCTATACTACGCGCCATATGGATCGCGCTCCTGCTGAACCAACGACTCACCCAGCTCCCACAGACTCCGTGACAGGCCGCCTGTTTCGCACCAAATCCATCGAGCGCATTCTGGCCGATGCCGACCATCCCCAATATCGTCTCAAGCGGACTTTGAGCGCCTGGGACCTCACCGCCTTGGGCATCGGAGCCATCATCGGAACTGGTATTTTTGTGTTGATCGGAACAGCGATTGTCGGAGACGCTGGCAGGCCCGGGGCCGGTCCCGGGATCGTCCTCTCCTTCCTCCTCTCGGGACTGACCTGCGTCCTCGCTGCCCTGTGCTACGCAGAGTTTGCTGCCATGATTCCTGTCGCCGGGTCGGCCTATACCTATTCTTACGCCACCTTGGGAGAATTCCTTGCCTGGATCACCGGCTGGAATTTAATCTTGGAATACGGCGTGGCCTGCGTGGCCGTCGCCATCGGCTGGTCCGGGTACTTCAACAACCTCCTGAAACTGGCGGGCTTGGATCTGCCCGACTGGGCCACCCACGCACCGGGGGGAACAGAAGGCGGCATCGCAAATTTTCCAGCCGCTATCATCGTCCTGCTCGTCACGATCATTCTCGTCATTGGCATCAAGGAAAGTGCGCGAGCCACCAGTTTTATCGTCTGCCTGAAACTCGCGGTCATCCTGTTTTTTATCGCCGTAGGAGCCCCGGCCGTCACCCCGGACCATTGGACCCCGTTTCTGCCGAACGGCTTTACCGGAGTCACCGCTGCCGCCGCGACCGTCTTCTTCGCCTATATCGGATTTGATGCCGTCACCACGACGGCCGAAGAGGCACGCAATCCGCAGCGCGATCTGCCGATTGGCATCATGACCTCTCTCGGAGTCTGTACGATTCTCTATGTCGCCGTCGCCGCCGTGCTCACAGGGTTAGTGCCCTACAGCCAGATCGACATTCACGCTCCCGTAGCGGAAGCATTACGACTCGTCGGCTACAAATGGGGAGCGGCTGTCGTGGCTATGGGAGCCGTCGCCGGCATTACCAGCGTGCTGGTGGTCATGATGCTGGGACAGATTCGGGTGTTCTTTGCCATCTCGCGGGACGGGCTCCTGGGACCTTGGTTGTCCGTGGTGCATCCCCGCTTTGGCACCCCGCACCATGCGACGATCCTAACCGGGATCGGCGTCGCGACCATGGCCGCCTTCGTCCCCATCGGCACCGCGGCTGACATGACCAACATCGGAACGTTCTTCGCGTTCACGCTCGTGTGCATCGGACTCATCGTCCTGCGCTACACCCGTCCTCACCTGGCACGTCCGTTTAGAACTCCGCTGATGCCCTGGATCCCGCTGTTGGGAGCCCTCTCATGCCTCGGCCTGATGTGGCAACTCCCCGCCCTCACCTGGCATCGGTTCGTCTGGTGGACGCTCGCCGGGGTGATTATTTATGGGTTATACGGCATGCGACACAGCAAGCTGGCCATACAGTCAGCACCAGCCAGCGCACCGTCATCGACTAATCGCTAATCGTTCTCGCGGTATGAGTGAGATTACTTCGGCTCGGCGGATGGCTGAGCATCAGCTGCTTGAGCTGAGGGAATTGGTGGCGGCGGAGTCACAGCAGCAGGGGTCGGAGAAGACGCAGCAGTTGGTTGAGGAGCAGGGGAGGCACCAGCTGCAGCCGGTGCGGCTGCCGGCTTGGGAGGCGCGGCTGGCTTGGGCGGCGCCGGCTTTTCAGGCTTGATCCCCCCTTCCCAAGAAGGACCGGAATACATCTCTGCAGCGAGCCCTTTGGACTTCCACTTATCTTCGAAATCGGCGGCGGCTTTGTTAGGAGTCTCGCCCACGCCCATCACATCATTCCAGGGATAGGCTTTCGGGCTGATCTGGCAAGAGGATTCCGTCCGATTCAAATACAAGGCAATTGGATTGCCTCGATAGGGACCGAGGTAAATATGCACACAGCCGACGTATTCGAGCAGATTCGCCATGCCGGTCTCCAAGAGGGCGCATGATGCCATAACTCCCTGGAAACAGGCAAGTCGAGAACGCCTTACTGACCCACACGCGCCGGGGCTGCGGCCGGGAGCGGTATCTGTTCTGGCCGCTTCCGAATCATGAATACCGCACCAATCAAGGCAATGATCACGGTAACATTCAGCCCCACATCCATGAGGTATTGATAGAACTGCGTTTCCGTCATGTTTTGCTGATGCGACAGTTCTGCGCTAGCTGTCAGAATCTTCCTGGTACAGGCGATCACGCCGACAGACAGATAGGGCTCCAATTCCAACACTTCCGTCTGTAAGAAGCGCACTACGGTCCGGAACAGCTCCAGAAGAATAATGACCAGGAGGATGTCATTCAACAATCTGAGGCCGGCCGGAAGAATCAACACATGCCCCTTCGGATCGAACTGACCGGCGAGAAACACATACCAGGCATGGATGAACACCAACATGCCAAGGATCAACAAACTGAACCCGGCGGTTGCATACCCCAAGCGGTCCAACCATTCCATGTAATGGCACCACCGCCTCATCAAATCATTCCGATGAGCTCTTGAGTCTTCAGTCCCCATCCGTCACCTCCCGTCCAAGCTAGGCCGTACCAGCCTGCCCGGTCTGCTCCGGCTCAGGAGCGCGCATGTGACCGAACTTTAATTCACGCATCGAACTGATCGTCAAGGAGTGACCGCAGCAACGAATTTCTTTGAAGCCCGCCCCGCCGTCCATAATCATGACTCGCAATCCGCAGGAATCCGGATACAACTTCTTCTCATCCAAGACCACCGCCGACGGCAAAGTCCCTCTTTTTCGGCCGGCGGGTGAGCCCATCTCAGCGACGACATCCTGCTCCGTCAGGTCATGATCACAACAGACGATCTTCTCAAACCCCTCGCCTCCGCCCATGACTTTGACGATCAACCCGCAGGCATGTGGATGACGTGTATGCTCATCGATGAAATCGCCTTTTTTCAGCGCCATCTCGTGACCTCACTCCTGCGCAGCAGCCATACCGCGCCGTTCATCCACCCCGAGAAACACCGCCAACCCGACTAGAAAGAAGAACGCCATGGAGAGCACGGCCCAGCGCTGACTCCCGGTCCACGCCGTCACCTCTCCATAGACGATCGGTCCCAGAATCGCGGCAAATTTCCCGGCGACGGAAAAGAATCCGAAGAATTCACCCTGATGACCCAACGGCGTAAACCGGCCAAGCAACGTGCGACTCACCGATTGGTTGGCGCCTAGCGCCGCGCCTGCGACCAGGCCAAGCAGATAAAACTGCATCTGCGTCTGCACGGCCGCCGCGCCAATCACCACGCCGATCCAGAGCAATAAGGTCACCGTGATCGACCGCACGGCCCCGATTCGATCCGCCACAAATCCGAACCCGACCGAGCCAAGACCGGCCGTAATTTGCGTCACTAGGAAATAGATAATCAGATCGCCAGGCGTGAAGTCCAGGACTTTGTTCGCAAAGATGCCGGACGCGACGATGACCGTATTAATCGCGTCGGAGTAGAGCAGATAGGCAATGAAATAGCGCCGGAGATCCCGATAGGTCGAGAGCCGGCGAGCCGTGTCACGCAACTGCCTCATCACCGCACGCCACACCGCCAGGCCGTCAGGGACTGAGCGCGGCTGAGCCCTTTCTTGCAAGTACAGGAAGGTCGGCAATGCGGCACTCAGAAAGAAGAGCGCCGTCACCACAAAACTCAGCCGGTAGGAAGCGAGGTTCGATTCGGCAAAACCACCGGAAATAAAAGGGTAGGCCAGCGCCAGAGAGAGCAATCCACCGACATAGCCGAAGCCCCAGCCATAGCCGGACAGGCGACCCATCTGCTGCGGCGACACTAGCTCCACCAGGAACGCACTACAGAACACAAACCCCAAATCGAAGCCGATATTCGCAATCGTGAAGATGAGCAGTCCAAGCGCCACATCGCCGCGATGCACGAACCATAAGAGCGCCGTGCAGGCCACACAGAGAAGTGTTGAAACGATCAGCACCCGCCGCTTGTTTGCACGGATATCTGCCAACGCCCCAAGCACTGGAGATACCAGCGCCACCACCAGCATCGACAGCGCATAGCCCCAAAACCAGAGTCGCTCGGCCATACCTGGG
>CAZXNN010000222.1:0-5701 GCA_964641915.1 uncultured Nitrospira sp.
TCTCAGGTTTCCGACAATCGCAGCGCTCATCCGGATGATGCGGACACACATAGATCGCATCCAGCGATGCCCCCGCGTCATGCAGCAATCGCCGGAGCTTCGCATGAATCGCCTCAAGGTCTGCGGAAGAAAACAATCCACGCCCGACTCCCGATTGATTCGTCACCACCACCAGTCGAGCTCCCGCGCGCGTCAGTCTCGCGAGCGCGGCAGCGACACCGGGAAACAATTCGAACTGATCAGGAGAACCGATGTACCCGGGGTCCGGATTCAGCGTCCCGTCACGATCAAGAAAGACCGTCACACCTTGTAAAGATGCGTGACCAGCGAGCGGCGATGACTCACGGTTGAGCGGCGCCGGCTGAACATAATTAGACAACTGGCCGATGGCCGCCTGCGTGACCATCTCCACCGTCACGCCGGTCATACAACGATGATCGATGGGGCACTCCCGCAACAGACAGGGCGCGCAATCGACCGGCTGCCGGACAATCGACGAATCCTGTCCATACGGTGCGGTCGTCTTCCAATCAGTGGGACCGAATACGGCCACCACCGGCACTGCAAACGCCGCCGCCAGGTGCATCGGCCCGGTATCGTTGGTCAGTAAGATGCTGCAGCGTTTGGTCGCCGCCATCAGCTCCCGAATATTCGTCCGCCCTGACAAGACCGCTGACCGTACCGTGAGACGATCCGCCACCGAATGACCCAACTTCTCTTCGCCCTTGGCTCCGAGAATCACCACGGAGACCGGCCGCCCCTGTTGCTGTCCGATCTGGCGACAGACTCGCAGCACGGCCTCCGCATATCGCTCCGGCAACCAACGCTTGGCGCCTCCATAGGTCGAACCGGGATTCACACCGACAATCAGCTCGTCCCGCCCTATGCCAAGATCTCCCAACCGTTCATCCATCGCCCGCGTTTCGTTCTCCGAGACCGCCAACGCCGGGACCGATGGCGAACCGGTCACGCCGAGCGACTTCAACAAATCCCAATAGTAGTGTACTTGATGCACGAGCGTGGCGCGATCGGGCCGCGCGACGGGATCGGTCAGCAAAAACGCTCGGCCGTCGGTGACATATCCATAACGGCGACGAATACCCGCAAGCCAGGTGATCAACGCCGCCTCAAACGCATTTTGGAACAACACCGCCAGATCGAACCGATGCCGGCGGAGCAGGCCCGCCAGCGTCCATTTTCCTGACAGCCCCGCATGAATCCCCCGGTCATCGTAGACCAGCCGGCGATCAATGCCCGGATAGGCTATGAACAATTCGGCTATGGCCGGCTTCGCGAGCAACGTGATCTCCGCACTGGGATAGCGAAGTCGCAGCCCGCGCAAAGCCGGCTCGCACATCACGGCATCGCCGATCCAATTCGGCGCCCGGACCAGAATTCGCGAAGGCGATCCGTTATGCACACACGTCTCCCTGGGACTTAGGCGCATCGGAGGTATCGCACAACAAGCGATGGAGCGCATCCTGGCCGCGCCTGACATCGGCCCGCAGCCGCAAAGCCCACCAGTAATCCTCAGGCCTCAACAATGGTGCGAGTTTCCCGGCATCTTTTTCGGTCGTGAGCACAATCTCGACATTCGATCGTGTTGCCTGAGCACGCATACGATCAACATCCTCGCTCCGATAGACATAATGATCTGCGAACGCCGTTTCTCCCAATACCTGCACACCATTCTCCATGGCCAGCCGGCGGAAGGACTCGCTGTTGCCGATCCCGCTCACCAGCCAGGCCTTCTTTCCCACGCACCAGTCTGCAGCATGCCGCACGCCGGTCGTGACCGACACCATTTCGTCGGGCCTGAAGATCACCTCAGCCTGAACCGGATTTTCCTTCAACACCGCCTGCAATCGGCCACGCACGGCTGCCACATCCCGCTCGGAGTCCGCACGGGTGATAACAACCGCATCCGCACGCCCGAGCCCGGCCAACGGCTCACGGAGGCGCCCAGCCGGCAACAAACCATCCAATCCCGTCGCATCCATCGCATCAATCAATACCACATCAAGGTCACGGTACAGCGCGCGATGCTGGAATGCATCGTCGAGCACGATCCAGTCCACCGGCCATTGATCGAGCAGCCATCGTCCGACCGCTGCACGATCCGCCCCCACTGCGACAATGGCCTTGGGACAGCGATTCGCAATCAGATAGGGTTCATCGCCGGCCTCTGCCGGACCGGCCAGGACCCGCTCCCCGTCCGATACCAACACCTGCGCCTCCGTCGACGTCCGCTTGTAGCCACGACTGAGAACCGCGACCCGGTGCCCCTGCGCCTGCAACCACTCCGTCAACAGAATCACCATCGGGGTTTTCCCCGTTCCGCCGACGGTCAGATTCCCGACGCTCACCACACGACAGGGCAATCGTGACTGCTGCTTCCATCCACGCTCATAGGCCCACATCCTGGCGCGAACCACCAGTCCGTAGAGAAAAGCCGCCCCGCTCAGCCAGGGACGAACCGGATCGCCGGGACGCAACAGTGCCACGCTCACGGCCTCGCAATCACCGGCTGCGGCGCAGATCCGACAGACCGGGAAGAAGGAGACTGGGAAGCCGATAGACACGCTTCGATGAAATCCACACTCCGCCGCAACGCCCCCTGATTCTCCGACACGGTCTGGCGAGCGGCCTCCCCGACCCGGCGACATGCCGCTGAATCCTCCAGCCATGCGCAGACCCTGCCCGCAAGATCCTCCGCACCGGACACTCGAACGGCACCGCCGGATTCTAAAAGGAGTGTCGCGATTTCCGCGCAATGGTCCGTATAGGGACCAAAGAGAACCGGCTTTCCCCAGACGGCTGGCTCCAGCAGATTGTGTCCGCCCACAGGAATCAGGGTGCCGCCGACAAATGCCACCGTCGCCTCATGATAGGCCCGGGCCAACTCCCCTCGTGTATCGAGGATGATGACTCGCGCCCCGGATCCAACTGAGTTCAGCCCGCTCTTGCGCTGCACCGGCAATCCCGCCGCCTGAACCATCGTCACGACATCGGCCGCTCGCTCGATATGGCGCGGGGCCAGCATGAGAACGGTGTGGGGATGAGTGACGACGATCTGCCGATAGGCCGCAACCAGCGCCTCCTCCTCGCCCGCATGTGTGCTCCCTGCGAGAAGGAGCTGTTCACCTTCCTGCAGGCCCAACTCAGTACGCAATAACACATCAGCCGCCATCGTCGGCAGAGGCTGATCGAACTTGATATTGCCGGTCCGATGGACCCGACCGGCGTCGGCCCCCAGCGCCACGATACGCTGCACATCACGCTCCGACTGCATGAGACACAGCGTGAGCGACCGCAGCACCGAACGATATAACGAGATGAGGCCGGCGATATGCTGCCGGGCAAACGACCGCGACGACAACCGGCCATTCACCATGACGGCCGGCACCTGCCGGTCCCGCAAGGTCCATAAGAGATTCGGCCAGAGTTCGGTCTCGACAAACGCATAGAGCACCGGCTGCCACTGCGCGATCGCGCGGGACACGGCCCAGGGAACGTCGAGCGGGGCGTAGCGATGCTCGGCAATCCCGACCAGTCGTTGTTCAACCGCCTCGCGCCCCGTTTCCGTCACCGTCGAGACAATAAGCCGGTGATCGGGATGGTTGCGATGCAGTTCTTTCACCAACGGCGTGACCGCGATCACTTCACCGAGCGAGACGGCGTGGATCCAGATCAAGGGGCGCCGCTCTCCGGATGGCTCCAGGACCGGACTGATGCGCAACCCGAACCGGTCGAGCAAGCCCCTCCGACACCGTTTCTTGGCGAGCAGAATACAGAGGATGATCGGCGTAGCCAGTATGAGAAGCGTATTGTAGAGCAGTCGCCACATGGGTTGGCTAGGATGCGACCTCCGCTTCAGCCTCAGCCGTCAGCCGGTTTAAGGTCGATTCCAATTCGACACGAGCGGCTTCAAGCGCGGCATCATCCGCCTCGCGCGAAACCCTGATCGGGGCGCCCCAGATGAAGACCCCGCGGGAAAACGGGTATGGCACCATGAAGCGGTCCCAGCTCGAGAAGAGTTTTTTTTTGAGCAGGCAAAGCCGAGCGGCACAATGGGCAGGCCTGTCGCCTTCGCCAATTGAATGACGCCTAACTTGGCCACCTGCCGCGGGCCTTTGGGGCCATCCGGCGTCACAACGACATCTTTCCCGGACCGACCCAGCTTAATGAGCGAACGAAGCGCCCCGGCCCCGCCGCGGGTACTTGATCCGCGCACAGCCTCATGGCCGAACCGGGCGATGATGCGGGCGATAATTTCTCCGTCGCCATGCTGACTGATCAGCACATGCGACCCGGGCCCGCGGTACCCGAACGGAATCATCAACTGTTGGGCATGCCAAAAAGCCAGAATGATGGATCGTTTCTCTCGATACAACGCGTCTACCGGCTCATACCCACGCTGCTCCAGTCGCATGCTTCCCTTGATCCCACGGATGACCAGAGCGCCGAGCGGAGGTAGCACGGTAAACTTGATCCACTTTACCAACCGTTTCTTCAAGCCCGGTCGATTCTGAGAAGTCTCACTCATTACCGTTCACCTATCACTACGATCTTATATTCCACAGGATGCTCAAAATGGCCGTTCAGCAAGGCCGCAGCGAGTGAAGGACCGAGGCGTACCCTCTGGGGTACGTTGAGGGTCTGAACGACGCGAGAACGCCGCTGACGGACATTTTCAGCATCCTGTTAAACATTGGTTACATCTTGAAACTGCATCGCATGCAACCGCTGATACAGGCCGTTGTGCCGCAAGAGCTCTTCGTGCGTGCCGATCTCGGCCACCCGGCCATGGTCCAGCACCACAATCCTTGTGGCATTCTGCACGGTCGAGAGCCGATGAGCAATAACCACCGTTGTGCGGTTCTTCATCAAATTCGCCAGCGCCAGCTGCACGATGCGCTCCGACTCCGTATCGAGCGCGGACGTCGCTTCATCCAGAATGAGCAGCGGGGGATCGCGCAGAATCGCCCGGGCAATGGCCACGCGCTGACGCTCGCCGCCGGATAACTTCACCCCCCGTTCACCGATTGTCGTTTGATAGCCTTCAGGCAGCCGGGAGATAAAATCATGCGCGTAGGCCTGTTTGGCAGCCTGCTCGATGTCCATCGCGGTCGCACCCGGGCGTCCGAACGCGATATTGCTGGCCACCGTATCGTCGAACAGCACCACATCCTGCGACACGATACCGATCTGCGTGCGTAACGATGCGAGGGTATAGGATTCTAACGGCGCGCCATCGAGGAGAATCTGCCCGCTCGTCGGCTGGTAAAATCTTGGCAACAGACTCACCAGCGTAGACTTTCCGCTGCCGCTGCTCCCGACCAGCGCCACCATTTCGCCGGCACGAATGGCCAGATCGACTCCCGTCAAGGCCGGCGTCGTCTGACCGCTATAGCTGAGCGACACCCCGCGCAATTCGATCCGGTCGGAGATCCCCTGGCAGACGAGTGTACCCCGGTCCTGGGCCTGCTCCGTTGGAAGGTCCAGCACTTCAAATACCCGCTCCGAGGCGGACAAGGCCTGTTGAATCAGATTATTGACCCCGGCCAATTTTCGAATCGGCGTATAGGCCATGAACATCGCCGTCAGAAAAGAAAAGAAGGCGCCCGGCGTCATGCTGCCATGGAGAACCAGATAGCCGCCGTACCAGATGATCCCCGCGACCCCGAGCACACCGATGACC
>CAZXNN010000223.1:0-5639 GCA_964641915.1 uncultured Nitrospira sp.
CTCTGCGATCCGAACAATAGGCAGACGATCCGGAAAGAAGTCAGTGACTCCCTCTACATTCACGCCATCGTTTGATAGATCGGCATATTGATCGAATTCGCTTGTGTATTGTTCTATCAAAACCGTTAGGTCGTCCGTTGAGACAGGGAATTCTGCGCGACCGCGACGGCTGAGAAGAAAGTCAACAATCATTCGTTCACACATTTCATCAAGTTCTGATTTGTCATACCACGGTCTTTCACGCAGACGCCCAGATTTGTCCGCTATCCAGTTCATTCTGGCCTCTCAATCGCCTTTCGAAAGGCACGAAATGCAGCCTCTACCCTCTCTTGAGAAGGATTCTGATTCTGGAGGTCCTCAGGAATCTCGAGTTCTCCCGCAAGGAACCCCAAATATTCAGGTGACATCCCGATCTGCTCGGCGAGTCGATGAAGGAGATCTCCTGACGGTGGGTTCCGTCGGTTTCGCTCGATGTCATTTAAGTACTGTGGGGAAATCGGATCCCCGTCCTCCTTGAGGACGCGCTGGGCCAGCTCCTTCTGGCTCAGGCCCAGTTCCTTTCGCCGTTTGGCAATGTAGTCGCCGAATCGCATGGTCCCCTCCATTGCTCGCAGCTCCGCCGATCCGCATATAAGCATACCATGTTTGTTCTGGCCGGGCCGACTCGCCTCTTGAAATCCCCTGCCGAGCCTGTTACACTGTGGACATGCGTCTAATTAGGTATTAGACGCGGTAGGGAGAGCGATCGAGGCTGTTTGCCGCCCACTAAGTGCGCCTAATGGCGTCGGTAGACGCAGGTCTCTTGGAGACCCCGGCGCGAGGGCCAAAACGCTCTGCCGTTACCCATTGAACCAGTACCAACCATGACCACCACCAACCGGGATCCACAGCTCACTGCTCAGACGATGGAGGAGGCCATCCGGCTCTTCACGGTCGTCGGCATGCCGGCACGAGGACTCTCAGCGCGCACGAGAGTCGAGTACGGCAACGATCTGGCTGAATTCGCCCGGTTCCTTACGAATCGTGGCCTCTCACAGCTTGGCGAGGTGAGTTTGCGGCATCTTGAGGCCTACATGGCGCATCTGGACGGCCGAGGGCTCAAGGCCAGCTCGATCAATCGCAAGGCACAGACGCTCAAGAGCTTCTTCCGCTTCCTTTACGACCAGGATGTTCTGGCTGAGAACATCGCCGCCCGGCTCGTGCCGCCACGGATCCCGAAGCGAGAACCTCGGTTCCTGTCGGAGGCCGAGTACAAGGATCTCTTGCGCGCCTGCTCTCACAGCCCGAGAGATGCGGCACTCATCGAGTTACTCCTTCAGACCGGCATGCGACTCTCGGAGATAGCCGGCCTGACGTGGTCTGATGTGGAGCTGCCGGCGAAAGTGACGCCCGAGCCGGACAACGTAGGGCATGCTCGGATCACTCGCAAGGGCGGCAAGGTCGTCCTGGTGCCGCTGAACTACAAGGCGTGTCGGGTGCTGAAAACTTGGAAGGCGTCGCGGCACAAGCGCGCCGAGGGGTGCGATGCCGTCTTCATTTCAAAGTATGGCTTGAGGCTCTCCAAGCGGGCGATCCAGGACTCGGTGGCCAAGCATCTGGCGGCTGCGAAGATCACCGGCGCCTCCGTTCACAGCCTCCGACACACCATGGCGACCCACCACATCGCCCGCGGAACAGATCTCAAGACGGTGCAGGAGACGCTAGGGCATGCCGACCTGGCGACCACTGCGCTCTACGTTTCTCTGGCAAAGCAGGCGCAGAGGCGGGCGCTGCAGGAGCATGCACTCTGATCTGCCGGCCGGGCGCAATACCCTACCGGCCCTCATTCCTCTCACCTAATGAGAGGTCGTCGTACCGGAGTTGACCCGCTTCCAGCGGACGATCAGTAATTCGGGATCTCATGCGGGTCTGGCGCAAAAGTGTTGATTTCCCACCATCAAGCCGCCGCCTGAAAGAGCTGGTCCTCAGGCGGCGGGATCGTGGCCTGAGCGGAGCCATAGCGGCGTAGATGGGCACGTCGGCGACGGAATGATTGGTAGTCGTCCCAGTGGTCGTTGACGCGGACAGAGCGAAGCGGAGCGTGCCAGCGCGCGTTGGCACGCTCGGGCGCGTTTACGGAACTGGCACTATTGCCTGTAGCTGGGCAAACGTGAATGGGGACCCGGCTTTCAATGCCCCTGAACTAACAAGGGTTCCGCTTTCTCCGCTCCAGATACAAAAGGCCCCTTCTACAGGTTCGCTGTCATCGATGCGGACAATTCCCCCTGCCATGTGTATCGTATCGCTTAGCACCAATCCGGTGCCTAGCGCACCAACGAGCCACATTGGTTCGTTTGGCATCCAGTCAGCACTTCCTGGCCACGATTCAAGATACCAATGGCTCGCGAGAGTGTTCCGATTGACTCTTCGAACCGTCCACGAATGATAGTTGTGACCCGTGGGAAGCATCTCAATGGTACGCGTGATGGCATCTAATGACGTTGTAATAGCAACCGACATGCCAAGTGGTGAGCCGGCTTGGATTGCGAGCATCGACCGATCGCTTGAAGGCTCTCGAGAGTTTGCGATGCCAAGGGAAAGTCCAATCAGGCCTGCGATGGCAGAGGCTAAAACCATCGCCATCGCTTTCCCCACTCGACTAGATGTAAGGTCTATCACGGCGCTGAACTCCTTTGCGATCGTCCCGGCACTTCTCTTCTCACCATGCCCTTACGTGCCTGAAAACGAGGCGGCCGACGCTTACTATCTTGCTGTCCCGATCCCCATCACGCAGTCAAATGGTGTAGATGATTCGGGCCTTGCTCTGCTAATAGTCAAAGTTGTCCGCCTCCAGCTGGATGTTTGCCACTTCGATTGCTAGGATTCGATAGAATTTGTCCGTACCTGTGAAGAACGCGATGTTATCAGCGATGGCCGCATCCTTGTCTACAGCATCTTCGAAGATAGAGTCGCGAGCCGCCATGCCACCTTCGTCTGGAGAGTAATAGGGTTCTAGAGCTGCAGCCGTTGCAATTGCTGCGGTTCCGGCCACCCATGAAGATACGACGGAAAATCGCTCACCTGACAAACCGGCGAGAGTGGGCGAGTAAGCACCGGTCCACCATGCAAACTCCGCTTCCAACGAAGGATTGAGAACGTTCGTGACTAAGTCACTCGCAGTCAAGCGTACGCCCGCGAGCACCATGCCCTTCCTCATCCGATGGGCTGTCCAGTCCCAATCCACCTGATCATAGGTCTGATCATCAACAATGAGTGCCCGTACCTCGCGCTCACTAGCCAGAACTTGGATATCGTTCCATTCATTGATAGTAACAAGTTCAAGTGACGTGATCACTTGCGATACACTTAGCGGATCAAGCCATGTCGGCGTTGACTCGCCGACAAAGTAAGCCATCGCAGGCCCCGTGTTTGGCGTCCCGCTCAATGGCGCCCGAATGGGCTTCGAACGGTAAGCCCCGTAAAACAGTGCAACAGCAATAGAAACCATAGCTACCGCTGCAAGGAATCCTTGTTTCGGGCCGCGACTGCGGGGCGGATTCGTGTTTGTTGCCATCGTTTCTCTCCTCGTTAACTGTGTCGACTTCCTGCCCGGCATCACGACCAGATCCTACATCAACCGCCTTTGTCCCAGGCGATTCAATGTGATGGTGTAACTACCTCAAAACCACTTCCCAGAGGAGCCTTGCGTCGATAAAGCAGCATATCCCCGCTCGACACATCGTAGATAGAGACGATCATGCCGTGGTCTCTTAATTCCAGTACCGCATCATTGTTCTTAAACATAGTAACTTCGTTCAACGGGAAGCCTTCCTCTCGAATACGCTCGACATCCAATGTATCAAGGAAACGCACTATCTCTCCGGCGTCTCCCACGCACTCACACAACCAGTTTGAGCGTTGCCAATCGCAGTGCATCACCTTGGACGCTTCGTTTGCCGGGAGATCGCCTTCGGAAAATACATGATAGAAACGGTCCGAACGGACGGCGGCGTGATTGACTATCATCCGCACATATGATAGCCACAACTCGTCGTTGTCGTCGTCCCGCGCGCGCACCACAGTTACAGACACGCCTCGTCCGCGATCGAGCTCGCCCACAAACGGCATAGGTTTGATGTCTAGGAGTTCGTCAAATCCCTTTACAATGCTCTCGGCCATGTCGCCCAGAACCAATTTTGCCTCATCACGGCGTTCATTGTCGCGGCTCTTAGCGTCAGACACAATTCTCCTCCAGACATGCGTAACGCAATGGAATTCTGCTTTCCAACGGCATCCGTGAATTGTCCGGCCGATGACTCTCGGCAACAAGTGGTATAGGGCCTGGGAAAGGGTCGGGCGCAATGATCCAGTCGAGAACTTGTTCGAGGATGACGGCTATGACAACCGCTTTGACGAGAGCATTGCCCGAACCCCAAATCTGCTCAAGGGCGTCGTCCATTACGCTCACTAACTGCGGTGCCCAAAGTGTCGGATCATTGCAATTGCGCCAAACCCGACCAGTCTTGCTCTCCCAGATACAAAGGCACTTCTTTCCATCTATTATGACTACCGTCACATGGAAATTGCGGAGCATATTCGCCTTGGGATAGTTATTCCGAAGCGGATCGAGCGCGGTGATCTGAATGTTCGCGTGTGGCCACTTAGTAAATCCAGCTGGCATGCACGGTCCTGCGTACCCAAAATCCATGTACCATTTGAACTCCAAATTGCCTACTACTCTACGATTGATTTCCCCGACGGCAGCCATCGCGCCGAGCGTATCCGTCAGGCCGTGATAGGTAATACTGCAAGGTGTACCAGTCACGTTTCCGGAACAAATGTCGAATGCCGGCCCCGTAGGATCGTTCTCGGAGCCACTTCGATCGGCTAGTAGCGGATCATACACGTCAACCAGTCCAGACTCCTGAGCAAACACACCAGACCACGGCTTTCTACTATTTGGAGAGAGACACCACATTTCGTCGCTGGCATCCTTCCACCACTTTACTGCACCGCATCCGCGAGGGCAAGCTGGCGGAGTTTGGCCTGGCAGATACGTGCAGAACATCAAGCAGCTATCGCACGACCAGTGAAAGTAGCTGTTCTGCGTGTGAATATCGATGAGATCGTCACAAATATCCCCTGCGGAGGAGAGTCCAATCTGTGCGTTGGCAAGAGAGCTATAGGCACCAACTGGGACCCATGATAGATATGGCGCCCATTGCGCCGTCCAGCAAGGCGCACCAGGACCCGTTTCCAGATAGCCAAATTCCCACGCAACTCCAGGCTTTCCCTCCATCGATACGCTCCCAGGCGTACAGCCGACAGAGTAATGCAGGTTCTGAATTTGGCATGCGGAATGAGCCGCGAGTCTCAAGTACACTCGCAGCGTTGTCGCGCCATTATCTTTGACATTAATCGTACGCGTCGACTCCCTAAAGCAATACTGTCCGTGAACATAATACTGAAACCCCATCGAAGTTATGTTGCAAGAAGCGTCATGATTAAACTCGCTCGGCCGCAAGGGATAGATTGTGACCACATTCTGGTGGAGATCTTTTGTGCGCGCCTGCCGTATTACGATCGGCCTCTTGGGGGTAGTTACATCGAAACCGTTCACGTACCGGGAACGAGCGACAGGGGGGCGTCATGAGTGACGG
>CAZXNN010000224.1:0-5637 GCA_964641915.1 uncultured Nitrospira sp.
TGGCAGTCGCGCAGGCTGCGGCTCGCGATCAATTCGGCCAGTTCGGTCAGGGCGAGGGAAAAGTCGGCCAGGCCGGAGGTTTCGACCATGTGTTTCATGTCGATGCGGAACAGTTCTTGATCCTTGAACCGGTTCAAGGCTTCTTTGCGGGCCTCGTCGGTCTTGGCCTTGTCCGCGAGTTTGTCGAGTTCCTTGCGCAGCGCGGCCTGCGGCTTGATGAGCGGGGTGTCACGGTACTGTTGCAGCAGCGGCAGAAGATTGCCGTGCTGGCGGCGCAGAAAGTCCTCCCACAAAAAGTCGCTGGTGCCGAGCAGGCGGGCGAGGAGAGGGAACGTCTTCTTATCGCCGAGGAAGGCGAGGGTCTGTTGCTGGGCCTTGCCTTTGGTGTCCTGCACGGTAAGGTCGAGGAACTGATCGAAGGCTTCGAGCGCTTTAGCCGGGTCCGGCGCCCAGGTGAGGGCGTGGGTGAATTGTTTGATGAGGACGGCGGTCAGGCGCAGGTGCTGTTGATCGGCCGGGTCGGTCAGTTTCTGCCCGTGGCGGTTGCGGACGTAGAAACGATCGTGCAGCTTGCCGCCTTCGATGGCGAACTGTGCTTTGTCGATATAGATGTTGCGCATGGCAAGCGCGTTGGCGAAGGCGTACAAAAATGCGGGCGTGTCGTCCGATTGGATATCCATTACCGTGTCGGTGGGTGACTGGCTGTTGTCGAAGGTGATGTGGACGGTATGGAGCAGGCCGCTGAACGACCCGCGCCGCTTGCCCAGCTGCTCGACTAACTGGCGATTCACGGCCTGGCGCGCTTCGTCGAATTGACCGGCATCGAGTTGCTTCATGAGGGCGGTGAGTTCACCGATGAGACGCTGGTGATCCTCCGGCCCGAAGGGAATGCCGCGCCCTGGCTGTACGCGAAAGACATCCACGATCTTTTTCCGGCTCAGGCCCGGGCGGCCTTTGGGGCGGGTGCGCGGGCCGCCGGCATAGCTGGTGCGGGTTGTTGCCGGCGCAGCGCCGTCGGCAAAGGTATAGATCTGGCCTTCTTCGATATTCAGTCCGAATGCGGAGAGCAGGCCGCAGATGTTGGCAAAGGCTGAAAAGTAGTCGTAGGCGACGAGGGTCAGATCGAAATGCTTATCGGGGCGTTCTGCAATGGTGACTTCGCAGGGATGGTCTGGTGTCAGCTGCGCGGCGAGGCGAACGTGACCGGCGATGATTGCCGGTTCGAAGCGGCGGAAATATTCCCGATCCATGCGGCTGAGGAAATCCTGAAGAATATCGGGGGCGACATCGGTGCAGAGGGCACTCACCGCTTGCTTGAGCTGTTCATCGAGGGGCATCGTGGTCGAATCCTTTGGCTATCAGCTGTCAGCCATCAGCATTTAGCTATCAGGCAGAGTACTCTTCAATTCCGGAGCTGACCGATGAGAGCTATGAGCTGATGGCTGAGCGGCCTCAGTATACCGGAATGCTTTCATTGTGCGTAGGGGAACGGGCCAGTATAATGCCGCGCCATGATCAAAAACCGTGAAACGTGAGGCGTGAAACGTGAAACGAGTGCCTGAGAAGAAAGGAATGCAACTACCCTCCGCGGGCGGGACGCTGCCTGCCACACCGACGTTGACGAGGCCTGATCCTCGTCCGGTGCTGCTGGCGACGGAGCGGGATTCCAAGCAAATCGAGGCCATTCTGTCCGCCTATCACCTGCACGATGTCGAGCAGGCTGACAGGAATCTTCAGGCCATGGCGGGCGATCCGCATCATCGTCGTCAACTCGCCGAGATTCTGCCGATCCTGCTGGATGCCATTTCGCGAACCGCTGATCCGGATCAGGCCCTGAACCATTGGGAGCGGTTGTTCGGCGAAGTCACGCGCTCGTCCTTTCTCGACTATCTGCGCAGTTCACCGCGCATGCTTGATCTGCTCTGCACGATCTTTGGCAACAGCGATGCACTCGCGTTTACCGTCATTCGAGATCCCATGCTGGTCTATTGGCTGTCGGAGGAATCGGTGCTCTCCAAGCCGCCTGTCCGGAAGGAGCTGGAGACGGCGCTGCACAAGAGCCTGGCGCATCTGACAGTGAAGGAGATGAAGCTGGAGGCGCTGCGCCGGTTTCGCCGGCGGGAGATGTTGCGGATCGGGGTGCGCGATCTGCTGCGGCTGTCGCCGGTGCCGGAGACGACGGCCTCGTTGTCTGATCTGGCGAGTCTCCTCATTCATGCCGCCTATGAGATCGTCGATGCCGACCTGCGGCAGCAGTACGGCGTGCCGATGCACAAGACGAAGCAGGGGCGGTGGGTGGAGACGGGGTTTGCCGTGATGGGCATGGGGAAGCTCGGCGGTCATGAACTGAACTACAGCTCGGATGTCGATTTGATCTACGTCTACGCGTCCCATGACGGCGAGACGAAGGCGCCGCGCGGCAAGCAGAAGGTGAAGCCCGGCGCCGTCGGCATTTCCAATGAGGAATATTTCGAGATCCTCTCGCGCGAACTGACGAAGGCGCTGGTCGAGCAGACGCGGGAAGGGTATGTCTTCCGCGTGGACTTGCGGCTGCGGGCCGAAGGCTCGGTCGGGCAATTGGCACGATCGCTGGACGACTACAAAAAGTATTACTCCACCAGAGGCGTCGTATGGGAACGGCTGGCGCTGCTGAAGGCTTGGCCGGTGGCCGGATCTATGGAGGTCGGGCTGGCCTTCCTGAAGATGGTGAACCCCTTCATCTTCGGCCCGCCCAAAGACACGATCGATCTGCCCGGAGCGCTGGCGATCGTGCAGGATGTGCGGGGCGTGAAGGAAATGATCGATACGAAGATGGCCGATCGCGGCCATGAGCGGCGCAACGTGAAGCTCGGCATCGGCGGGATCAGGGAGATCGAATTTCTCGTGCAGACGGTGCAGGTCATCGCGGGGAAGAAAGTGACGGGGTTGTTGGATCGCAGCACGCTCGGCGCGCTGAACCGGTTTGTCCGGTACAAGCTCATCTCGCCGCAGGAACGGGATGATTTGACCGCCGCCTATGTCTTTCTCCGCGACGTCGAACACAAGCTGCAGATGGTGCAGGATTTCCAGACCCATGCGCTGCCCGATTCAGCGGAGGAGCTCGAACGCTGCGCCATTCGCGGGGGCTATGACACGGACGACCGAGCCAAAGGCGTGGCCCAATTCAACGCCGACCATACGCGGCACACGGGACTCGTCAACCAATTCTTCCGCGCTTTCTACTATGAATGCAAGACGTCGCCCGTCCTCAAGGCGACAATGCGACTGGTCACCTCCTCGAAATAATTCCTGTGCTGAAAACACGAAGGGCGTGATTCAGACTGCATCGAGCAGTGCTTTGGGGTTCTTGTGCGCAATGGCTAAGAGTGTGCGAGCCGGGCCGGATGGAATTCGTCGTCCCTGTTCCCATTCTTGCAGTGTACGAACGGATACGCCGAGCAGCCGTGCAAATTCGGTTTGTGACAAGCCCACACGTGCTCGTGTTTCTTCAACCGGAGGATAGGTAAGAATGCGTCCTCCGGTTCCTTGCTTCAACTCTCGTAGCCCGCGGAGAATTTCATCCCCGATGTTTCGAACGGGTGTCTTTTTCATCATCGAGCTCCTGTTTGATCTGTCGGAGTACGTGAGGTGGAATAGTCTCTGCCACATTCTTTGGGTAGAGGGTTAACAGCCATATCTCGTCTTGCGTGATCCGTGCATAGTAAATGATCCTAGGTTCGCCTCGCTTTCCGCGTCCAGCGATTCCCCACCGGATCTTACGGAGGCCGCCTGATCCAGGGATAAGTGGGCCTGCTTCTGGATCTGATGCGAGCGCGGCTTGTAACTGCCGATACGAATCATCGGGAAGATAGGTTACGACCAGTTTTGTGAACAGCTTGGTTTCGATGAACGTGATCATCAGGGATGACTATACGTCAGAGACGTATCTCGTCGCAAGGAGGAAGCTCGGGCCTGTGTCGGTAATGCTGTCTTGGTTTAGTGAAGAAAGGTCGAGTAGGGGGTATCGAAAAACACGAAGGCCCCGGCGGGAAACCGCCGGGGCCTTTGCTTCTGACTCCGAGCTGTCGGCTATACGCCATCAGCTCTTGTCGATCTTAGTACATCCCTTCCATGCCGTGGTTGTGTCCGGCATGGCCGCCGCCGGCGGCTTCCTTCTTCTCTTCGGGGATGTCGGTGATCATGACTTCGGTGGTGAGCATCAACCCAGCCACGGAGGCCGCGTTCTGCAATGCGCAGCGCGACACCTTGGTCGGATCGATGATACCGGCCTTGATCATGTCCACATATTCTTCCGTCGCTGCGTTGTAGCCTGAGCTGGTGTTCTTGTCATTGCGCACTTTCTCGACAATGACGGATCCTTCCATCCCGGCGTTGGCCGCGATCTGGCGGATCGGCTCTTCGAGGGCGCGGCGGATGATGTTCACACCAACCTGCTGTTCGGGGACCAGCTTGATCCCTTCCAGGGCGCCGATGCAACGGAGATAGGCGGTTCCACCACCGGGCACGATGCCTTCTTCGACGGCTGCCTTGGTTGCGTGGAGGGCGTCCTCGACGCGGGCTTTCTTTTCCTTCATTTCGGTCTCGGTCGCGGCGCCGACGTTGATGACGGCCACACCGCCGACGATCTTGGCAAGGCGCTCCTGGAGCTTCTCGCGATCGTAGTCGGAGGTCGTCTCTTCGATCTGGGCTTTGATCTGCTTCACGCGGCCTTCGATCTTCTTCGGATCGCCGTAGCCTTCCACGATCGTGGTGTTGTCCTTGTCGATCGTGACGCGCTTGGCGCGGCCGAGGTCGGTGAGCTTGACGTTTTCCAGCTTGAGGCCGATGTCTTCCGAGATCACCTGGCCGCCGGTCAGAATCGCGATGTCCTCCAGCATGGCCTTGCGGCGATCGCCGAAGCCCGGGGCCTTGATGGCCGCCACGTTGAGGGTGCCGCGGAGCTTGTTGACCACGAGGGTCGCGAGCGCTTCGCCTTCGACTTCTTCCGCGATGATCACGAGCGGCTTGCCCATCTTGGCGACCTGCTCGAGGACCGGGAGGAGGTCCTTCATGCTGCTGACTTTCTTTTCGTTGATGAGGATGAGCGGCTCTTCGACGGAGCATTCCATCCGCTCGGCGTTGGTCACGAAGTAGGGGGAGATGTAGCCGCGATCGAACTGCATGCCTTCGACGACGTCCAGCGAGGTGGTCATCGACTTGGCTTCTTCGACCGTGATCACGCCATCCTTGCCGACCTTCTCCATCGCTTCCGCGATGAGGTCGCCGATGGTCTTGTCGTTGTTGGCTGAGATCGTGCCGACCTGGGAGATTTCGGTCTTGTTCTGGCAGGGCTTGCTGAGCTTCTTCAGCTCGCCGATCACCACTTCAACGGCCTTGTTGATGCCGCGCTGAATTTCCATCGGGTTCGCGCCGGCGGTGATGTTCTTCACGCCTTCACGATAGATGGCCTGGGCCAACACGGTGGCTGTGGTGGTGCCGTCGCCGGCGGTGTCGCTGGTCTTGCTGGCGACTTCGCGCACGAGCTGGGCGCCCATGTTTTCATAGGGGTTCTTGAGTTCGATTTCCTTGGCGACGGTGACGCCGTCCTTGGTAATGGTCGGGGCGCCGAACTTCTTGTCCAGAATCGCGTTCCGGCCC
>CAZXNN010000225.1:0-5634 GCA_964641915.1 uncultured Nitrospira sp.
TTTGGGATAATCATGCGCACCGGGCCGCCATGTTCCTTTGTGAGCGGCCGGCCGTTCCACATAGAGGTCAGCAGGACGTCATCGTCTAGGCAGGCCGTCAGCGGCAAATTGGTCGTGTAGTCGTCATAAGACTTGAACAGCACAAACCGGGCGGAAGGAAGCGGCCGGACGACGGACAGCAGGTGCTTGAAGCTGACCCCTTCCCACTCGTTGTCGTAGCGGCTCCAGGAGGTGACGCAGTGAAAGTCCGAGCGGTCTTTGAACTGGGGTTGTGCAAGGAACTGATCCCAGGTCCAGGTCACCGGTGTGGTGACGAAGCCCCCGATGGTCAGCGTCCAGTCTGGGAGCGAAATCTCTGGTTTGAATCCCAGGTCTAACACCGGGAAGGTTTCAACGAGATGTTGTCCAGGCGGAAGCCGGTTGTCGCCTTCATAAAAGACTTCGCGTTCTTCGCCTCCGCGCCGGGCTTTGGCCCACTGCTCTTTGGATTTTGTTAACCGAGAGTCGTCGTCCATATTCTGGCCTCCAGCCGAAGGGTACGGGAATCAGGCCTCTTATGACAAGTCACCCCGCCTGATCTGCTTCGTTCGACCATCTCACAGACATTGAATTTCCTTCTCGAATCAAAGGCCTGGAGGCACAATAGGGTCTGCTACACTTGGATACCCTATGAGATCATGTCCTATGCTCAGAATTCGTGTGAAACAATATCGCTCTGCCGCTGGCCTGGCTCTGCTTGTGGCAGCGCTGGTGATGACTTGGGCCTGGGAGGGGAGCCTTGCCTGGGCTGAGCGTAAGGTATCGACTGGACACGGAGGAATCGCTGCCAATCAAGCGGCTGCCAGCCAGCCTAAGACTCGACCAGCTGACTCAGCTCGAAAAGATATGGGGATTTCCAAAAAACAGCGAGCTGGGCAGAACTCTTCGGTCGGAAAAGCCATGAGGCCGACAAAAGAACCGTCTGCCCGCCGAGCGCATCGCCGAGCGCGAGCAGCCAAACCACTCAGACCTCAGGCCACGCTAACCCCGAAGCCTGACGTGTCCTATCATGGCATGTTCCAGCAGCCGCAGCGGTATACGCCGCATTACGAACATGGCAAGGGAGGGGTTCCAAACCCGAATGCCGGCGCGCTGCTTCATGAGCATTTCCAAGAACTCGACAAGAATCGAGACGGCTCGATCGATCCGTTTGAGCGGGCCTTGGGCCGGCTCGATCTTGATCGCGATCTCGCTGATCACCAGTGGCAGTAAATCTGCCAATCCACAGATACTTCAGGAAAGTCTTCCGGCCACCGATAGAGGCACTAGGTATGCGTAGTAGGCAGACAGGGAGGGGTGGATGCGGATCGGACTCTGTGTGGTGCTACTCATCAGTTTCGGGTGTGCCGGAACTCCCCCCATCTCGACCGACAACCTGATGGAGACCTCTCGCCAGGATCCGTGCCCCTCTCGCCAGCAACAGTCTGACCGTGGCGATATCCGTGGGCGTTCATGCCACGATCAACATGCCTGGTGGAATGACGTCGGTAATGCGCTGAGTGGTGCCGCCACGGCGGTTCGACTCCCACACCCGTAGATTTGCACGCAGAACCGGCCGGTCAGGCCACACCTTGCCCCTCGAGCAGGCTCCTCTGGCTTTGGTCCGTAGTCCTTATTCTGTATCAGCCACCCACATCCAGATACCAACCCCGTCCGTACCTCTTCATAGCGATCATGTGCGGCTTGGTCTGCGCCCTTCTTGTAAGAAACCGGCTGCGGCGTCGACTATACGGGCAGGTTGTTCCATTGACAGACCTGAGAGGAGTCCCCATGATACTCCATGAAGCCGCTATGACTAGCCAAGCGCCGACGACCAACCCATCCCAGCAATCAAACGGAAGCAAGTTCGCCATGATGGCAGGCATCGTCTTGGCTATCGGACTGTTTTTCTATTTCGACCTGGGAAGGGTTCTGTCTCTGGACGCTTTGAAAAGTAATCGTGATCACTTGCTGGCCTTCACCGAGGCGAATTATGCGACGGCGGTCGGTCTTTTTATCCTTGCCTATATCGTGGTGACGGGCTTGTCCCTGCCGGGGGCAGTCATTCTGACGCTGGCCGGAGGATTTCTGTTTGGTAGTATCCTGGGCACTCTCTTTGTGAACCTTGGCGCGACGACCGGGGCGACGCTGGCTTTTTTAACGGCGCGCTATCTGTTGCGCGACTGGGTGGAGCAGAAGTTTGGGAAGTGGCTGGGACCGGTTCAGCAGGGCTTTACCAACAATGCGTTTAGTTATCTGATGACCTTGCGTCTGATTCCCTTGTTCCCGTTCTTCGTCGTGAATTTGGTCTCCGGCCTCACCCGTATGAACGTGGGAACCTATGTTGCGGCAACGGCGCTGGGTATTATTCCGGGTTCGTTCGTCTATGCCTACGCCGGCCGGCAGTTGGGAACGATCAATTCGCTAAAGGAAATTGCTTCGCCGAATGTGATTGGGGCTTTTGTGCTGTTGGGGCTGTTGGCCCTCATTCCGGCGGTCTATAAGAAATTTAGAGGAGCGCGAGGATGAGTCAGCAAGATGAGAGTCTGATGCTGCCGGACGATGAGCCTAATCAGCGGCTTGTCGCCAATGTGCATCCTGCTGGCTGGGTCAATCCGGAGCCGCCCGGTCGCTACAACATGGTAGTCATCGGGGCTGGGACAGCCGGCTTAATCACGGCTGTCATCGCCGCGAGCATGGGCGCGAAGGTCGCGCTGATCGAAAAGCATCTGATGGGCGGAGATTGTCTGAATGTGGGCTGTGTACCGTCAAAGGGAGTCATTCGCGCTGCGCGGGCCTGGGCTGATCTCAGGAAGGCCGAGGAATTCGGTATTCATATTCCACCCGGGGCGAAGCACGACTTCGGGGCTGCGATGGCCCGGATGCGCAAACTGCGGGCTCGGATCAGCCATAACGACTCGGCACAGCGTTATAGCAAGTTGGGAGTCGATGTCTACATCGGCAGCGGACGGTTTGCCGGCCCTGATTCGATTCAGGTCGAAGGGCCGGCCGGCAAGCGCTTGCTGAAGTTTGTGAAAGCGGCGATTTGCACCGGCGCGCGCGCTTCCGCGCCACAGATTCCCGGGCTGCAAGAGGCGGGTTATCTCACCAATGAAACGGTGTTTTCTCTCACGGAGTTGCCGCCACGTCTTGCGGTGATCGGCGCGGGGCCGATCGGGTGCGAGTTAGCGCAATCGTTTGCCCGGTTTGGCAGCCAGGTCTCTTTGATCGAAGCCCAGCACGGCATTCTGCCGAATGAGGATAGAGATGCGGCACAGATCGTGGAACAGCAGATGGTGAAGGATGGGGTGCAACTCCTTTGCTGTGGCAAAGATCTGAAGGTCAGCAGTGCGGATGGCGTAAAGCGTCTCACGGTTGATTCCCATGGCCAACAGTACGACGTGGCGGTCGATGAAATTCTGGTCGGTGTCGGCCGCACTGCCAATGTGGAAGGGCTGGGGTTGGATGCGGTCGGGGTCAAGTTCGATCAGAATGGCGTCAAGGTGAATGGCCGGTTACAGACCAGCAACCCGCGCATCTTCGCGGCGGGGGATGTTTGTTCCCGCCACAAGTTTACCCACGCCGCCGATGCGATGGCGCAGATCGTGATCCAAAATGCTTTGTTTCCCCATCCGTTCGGGTTAGGCTATGCCAGCGTGGATTCGTTGATTATGCCCTGGTGCACGTTCACAGAGCCGGAGATTGCACACGTCGGGATGTATGAGAAGGATGCGAAGGAGAAAGGGATCGAGGTCGAAACCTATACGTTCAAGTTGGATGAAGTCGACCGTGCCATCCTTGACGGAGAAGACGAAGGATTTGCGCGGGTTCACATTCATAAGGGTTCGGACAAGATTCTGGGAGCGACGATTGTGGCAGCGCATGCCGGCGAGATGATCAGCGAGTTCTCCGTGCTGATGAAAGCGGGACTCGGAGCAAAAACGATTGCCGGAACCATCCATCCCTATCCCACTCAGGCGGAAGTTAATAAGAAGGTGGTCAATCTCTGGCGCAAGGCGCATTTTACCCAGGCTACGAGGAGTCGACTCGTGAAACTCTTTGCCTGGATGAGGAGGTAGGAGAGGAACGGCATGACGGCCTTGCAAAGGGTGGTGTCGCTCACGGTTCTGATCTCAGGCGGCCTCGGTGGTCAGGTAATGTCCTGGGGGCAATCTGCGCCGGTCATCGAGGTTGGAAAGTTCTCCTCGGATCAGCCCGGGACAGGCTTCCCTGGCGGCTGGAAGCCCTTGACGTTCAAGAAGATTCCGAAGCAGACGGAATATGCGCTGGTGAAAGATGGTGAACAGGTCGTGGTGAGGGCCACGAGTGACGCTTCAGCCTCAGGGCTGACGAAGGAAGTGGCCATCAATCCCAAAGACTATCCCATTGTCCGCTGGCGCTGGAAGGTCGAGAATCTGCTTCAGCATAGCGACGTGAGTCGGAAGGACGGGGACGATTACCCGGCGCGGCTCTACATTACGTTTGCCTACGACCCCGACCAGGTGAGCTTCGGGAGGAAGTTGAAGTACAAAGCGGGCCGGGCGCTCTTCGGCGACATTCCCATCGGCGCGTTGAACTATATTTGGGAAACCAAGACGCCGGTCGGCACGATTGTCGAGAATGCCTATACGGGCTTTGCTCAGATGATTGTGGTCGAAAGCGGACCGTCGAAAGTGGGGATGTGGGTAGAAGAGGAGCGGAATATCTATGAAGACTACAATAAGGCGTTCGGCGAAGAGCCTCCGTTGATCAATGGGGTCGCGATCATGAGTGATACGGACAATACCAAGGAGAGAGCGGTCGCGTTCTATGGGGATATTGAATTCAGGAAGACGGCAAAGTAGTCGATAGCCGGTTCCGGACAAAGCAAAGGAGGCCGGCCTGTACAGGGCCGGCCCCCCTCGAGGACCGTTCCGCATCCGGGTGGGTGCGCGGATTCAAACATCGTTACTGCACGGAATTCGCGAAGCCACCCCGCGTGATTTCGGCGCGGACCGTGTCCCCGACTTTCTTCTGCCTGATGACTTTCGTCCCCTGGCCGACGTACAGTTTCACCTGATTGCCTTCATAGTCTTCAACGATGTACGCATTACCATCGACTTGCTTGAGTGTTCCGCCGACGGTTTTCCAGGCAGGGCCAGGCTTTGAGTCATGCTCTCCGCGCTTCGGGGCCTGGCCGACTTCCGGGATGTGGCCGGTGGACGAGGCGGCCGCCGCCGCCGATGAATGGTGCATGCTGGACGACTTTTTCTTCGCCTCTTTATCCTTGGCCAACGCCGGCGCAGCTGCCAGCGCTACCATAGCGAGGGCGGTAACAGCGATTGTCATCATGGGGCTCTTCATCTCGCTCTTCATCGACAACCTCCTTAGAAATGAACGGTGCATAGTTCTTGGTTTGGCCAATACAGCAAGGCACATGCCGAAAGCGGGCTGTCGAGGACTTCCTGGAGAAACAAGAGGTTAGGATGTGGTTCTAAGAATGGACACGTAGACCACATGGTGAGGGGAAAAAAAACGGCCGTAGCCCGTGCAAATCTGAGCAGGATGCCAGCAGAAGGCATCGGTTGGTGGGTGCTTGACTGGATGGGGGCATAATCGAATGTCTGTCCTTCGAAC
>CAZXNN010000226.1:0-5616 GCA_964641915.1 uncultured Nitrospira sp.
TAAACGGGTCGGCTTCATGCGCCGCGCCCCGAAACCAAGACCCTCCAGCCACTCTCGGCTTATCGAGAGTCCACTGATAGCCCGCCATCTCCTCGATCCTCTCGTGCTTCCCCACGCGGTCTGTTACAGTCTGCTCCACGTGAGGTTGCACCCTATCATGTCTCGGCTCCCAATAGAAGATGTCCTTTCGGACCTCTGCCACGCGCTCATTCGGTCCCCCAACGGGCTCCTGACCGCCCCACCGGGAGCCGGAAAGACCACCCGCGTGCCGTTGGCTCTTCTGGAGGCCCCTTGGCTCCAGGACAAGAAGATCCTCATGCTGGAACCCAGACGCCTGGCTGCCAGGGCCGCCGCCCATCGTATGGCAAGCACCCTTAACGAACGCCCTGGTGAAACGGTTGGCTATCGCATGCGGCTGGACACGAAGATAGGTCCCGAAACCCGCATCGAAGTTGTGACCGAAGGAATTCTGACTCGATTGCTCCAACAGGACCCCTCGCTCCACAACTATGGCGCCGTCCTCTTCGACGAGTTTCATGAACGCAGCCTCCAGGCCGACACCGGCCTGGCGCTCTGCCTCGAATCGCAGCGGCTCTTCCGTCCCGACCTGCGCCTGCTCGTCATGTCGGCTACATTGGATTGCGGGCCGGTCAGCGAACTGCTGGGCGGCGCATCGGTCATCACCTGCGAAGGGCGGATGTTTCCGGTCAAGACCAGGTATCTGGATGAACCCCTTGCAGGTCATCTCGATAGCGCGGTCACAAAGATTATCCGCCGTGCGCTGGCACGGGATCATGGCAGTCTGCTCGTCTTTCTACCGGGCATGGCCGAGATCCGGCGCGTCGAGCGTCAACTGCTCGATGCCAATCCGGGCTCAGACGTACAGGTCGCACCGCTCCATGGCGACCTGCCCCAAGATGCACAGGATGCCGCCATCGCCCCGGCACGTCCGGGCACGAGGAAAATCGTGCTGGCCACCTCGATTGCCGAAACCAGCTTGACGATCGATGGCGTGCGGATTGTCATCGATGCGGGACTGTTGCGCGTACCGCGATTCGATCCACGGTCTGGACTCACGCGGTTGGACACGATTCGCGTCACGCAGGACTCCGCCGACCAGCGGCGCGGGCGAGCCGGACGATTGGAACCGGGTGTCTGCTACCGGCTTTGGACGGAACGGGAACAGGCCACGCTGGCCGCCCGTCGGCCGCCCGAGATCCTGGATGCCGATCTGACATCGCTCGTCCTGGAGTTGGCTCTCTGGGGAACGACCAACCCGGCAGAACTCTCATGGCTCACCGCCCCGCCTACCGGATCGGTCACCCAGGCGTCCGATCTGTTGATCCGATTGGGCGCGCTGGATCCGTCGGGCCGCATCACGGCCCATGGGAGACAGATGGCCGAGCTGGCCCTCCATCCCCGCCTCTCGCACATGCTGCTCAAAGCCGTCCCCATGGGCCTCACTGACCTGGCCTGCGATCTCGCGGCCCTGCTGGGTGAGCGGGACCTGTTCCGGGGGCCGGCGGCACGGCAGCATGCCGATATGCGCAGCCGACTCGATGTCCTGCATGGGCAGCACGACCATACCGCCGGCATGACTGTGGATCGCGGGGTCTATCATCGCGTGACCGGCACGGCAGCGATGTGGCGGCAACAACTTGGGCGCCGCTCAGTGAACGCAGCCCCACGGACCAGCCGGAATCAACAGGGTATCGGCAGCCTGCTCGCCCTCGCCTACCCCGATCGAATTGCGCAACGGCAAAGCGGCAATGACGCGCGCTATGTGCTGGCCAACGGACGCGGCGCGCTCTTCGCCACCCCCGATCATCTGGGATCGGAACCCTATCTCGCCATTGCCGAACTCGATGGCGGTGCCCAATGGGCCAAGATCGAGTTGGCCGCGCCGATTTCGCTCGCAGAGATCGACACGCTGTATGCTGACCAGATCGTCGAAACAGAAACCGTCAGCTGGGATGACAAGAGCCAAGCCGTCCTGGCGCTGCGTCAACGGCGATTCGGCGGACTGATTCTCTCGCAGCAGAAGCTCTCCAAACCGGATCCCGCCCAGATCGCAGCCGCCTTGCTCCAGGGTGTCCGCCTGGCCGGAGTGAACCATCTGGCCTGGACGCCGGAATTGCGCCAATGGCAGGCGCGGGTGCAGTTTCTCAGACGGACTGACGGCCCCGGTTCGTCATGGCCGGATCTGTCCGATGCGCACCTGACGCAGACACTGGAGCAATGGCTCGGTCCTGCTCTGCAAAGCATCACGGCGCTGGATCGTGTGAAGCGGCTGCCCCTCAATCAACCGCTCCACGCTCTGCTGAGCTGGGATCTTCAGCGGCAGTTAGATCGCCTCGCACCGACGCACATCACCGTCCCGAGCGGCTCGAATATCCGGGTGGATTATGAGAGTGGCGAGATCCCCGTGCTGGCCGTGCGGCTGCAGGAACTCTTCGGCTGTCAGGACACTCCCCGCGTGGCAGGAGGGAAAATTCCCGTCATGCTGCATCTCCTCTCACCGGCGAAACGCCCGGTCCAGGTCACCAAAGACCTAGCCAGCTTCTGGGCCAACGCCTACCAAGATGTCCGGAAAGAACTCCGCGGGCGGTACCCGAAACATTCCTGGCCCGACAACCCTCTCACCGCACCCCCGACGGCGAAAGCCAAACGGCGTTCCGGGTGATCTGGTCTATCTGGTCTGTTTTGTCTATTTCGTCAGTCTTGTTCGTCGGATAAACTGCTCTCTACTCCTCACCGGATAGACAAGAGAGACTAAACAGACAATTCCCTCCTCCCACCCATCGTAGGATAGATCACCCATACGGACTCACCGTATAGTGACCGACTATGCGAACGTTGGCCGTCTTAGTCCTATCCATCCTCACGGCCCTGCCGGCCTCGCTCAACGCGGAATCCGTCGAACAACTGCCGCCGCCGACTTTCGATGTGCCCTTCGATGATATCGATCCGGTCATCGCACAACGAGAGCTGAATCAGGCCGTGAGCGTGTTCTTGAACAGGTTGCACGCACATTGGGGCTCGAGCCCGACATCTCTACGCGACACCGTGACCGGAGACATCGAGCGGGACGAGCGGGAGACGCTTGTCGTGGCCAAAGACTTCGCGGATCATGGCGTGCTGGAGGGCTACGATTTTCGAGAGGGATCACTGATCGCGGGGCAATATCTGGTTTTGCAACGGCCGGTCAACGGACTGAACGAATTCATCGACTACTACCGCGCACTCAAAACCTCCCTGACCGAACACTACGGACAACCCAGCGAAGATCTCACCGTCTGGTCGAACGACCTCTACCAACCGCTCCCGGATTATTGGGGCGTCGCCGTACAACTGGGCCATCTCCGCTACGCCGCGAGCTGGACCACCTCCGATGGCCTCGTCACAGTCGAATTGACCGGCAACCACCACAGCCGTCTCACAATTGATTATCGAAGCAGCGCCTCTCTCGAACCCTCTCGAAACACCTAGCAAGCTGTTGCCAGGGCCGCCAGCGCGCAACCTTCGTGAATCGTGAAGCGTATCTCGCAGGCTGACCACGAAAGACGAACGACGCTTCACGAACGACGAAAGGGGAATGGCCTTGAGGCCAGTGCCTAACCCAGCTACACTGCCAAAGAAACCGATAATGGCCTAGCTACAACCCATGACTCGAAAACCCGTGAAACCAAGCAAACCAACGCACACTCCATCGCCACAAGCTCCCGCCAGCACGGCTGCATCCGATGATGCCAAGCGTGTCACTCTGGACCGCCTGTTTTCTAAACTGGGATTGGCCAGCCGGAGCATCGCGCAGGATTGGATTCGCGCCGGACGCGTCACCGTGAACCAACGCGTCGTACGGGCCGCCGATACCTGGGTCGCCTGGCCGGGCGACAGCGTATCACTCGACGACCAGCCGATTCAGCCAAGCGCGCAGCGATTTGTCCTCTTTCACAAACCGAAAAGCGTGGTGACGACTCGCCAGGATGAGCAGGGCCGGAAAACGATTTACGATGTGCTTCCGGAAGAACTGCAGACGCTCCACGCGGTCGGACGATTGGATCAAGCCACCAGTGGGCTGCTCTTGCTCACCAACGACACCGCCCTCTCCAGCTTCCTGACGAATCCAGCCAACCGAATCGCTCGCCGCTATCTGGTCACCGTCCGCGGGGAAGTCACCGAAGAGACCCGCCTGGCCAGTCTCGCCGGTCTCACGGACGAAGGGGAGCTGTTGCATTGCGAGAGCGTGACGGTTCAGAAGCGCTCAGGACGGGAATCGCATCTCGATGTGACACTAACAGAGGGGAAAAACCGGGAGATCCGGCGGCTCTTCAAAGCCCTGGGCCATGAAGTCATTCGGCTGCGCCGCATTCAATATGGGCCCTTCGAGATCGGCAACCTGCCGCCAGGAGACTGGCGCGAAATCCCTATCGATGAAGCCAAGCGAGACCTTCACGCGTAATCCCCTCTTAGACTGATGGATCGCACAAGTCGTAGATCCCGAGCAAACAACTGCATCCTGCCTTTCTGACTCTTGCCCACAAATCAGGCGGCCTTTAGCCATTTGCGACCGGCGGCATCCGGCCAGGTGCGGACGTTCGGCGCCGAGATCGCACCGCCGTAAAACGGTCCTCAGTCCTGTCGTCGTAACGCCTCGGCTTCAGCCGCGGCGCGCCATCGGCTGCAAGCCGTGTTAGGCAGCGTGTTTCTCAACGCCACCTACCAGCAAAGTAGGGTTGAGAATGTAGCCCGCTTCAACATTCCCGAAGACCTCGTTCCGGTCGAACCCCCAAAACCAGAAATAGTAGGCGAGGTATGCGCAGAACACCGCGTCGAGCGCGTCTTCGTACATCTTGAGGTCGGATCCCGGCAGATGCTCGATGTCACGAGATAGGAGCTTCTTTAAGTCATCGTTCGCGCGAAGCGGCGGGCTGGCGTTGCAGAGTCGCTGGATGTGCTCGCCAAGCGCCCGAAGGCCCTCGCGCTTCTTACCCAGAGTGCCCTTCTTGTACTTGAGTATTTTCGGAAGATCGAAGAGAGCCACCATTGCCGCATGAGGGTAGACCTCAAGCAGAACCCTGTTCGAGTCTTGCGCACTTGGCACGTGCAGGAATCCCTGGGCCACGAGACCTGTCGCGAGGGCGACGCTGGCCGCCGCTGGGTAGAGCCTCTGATTCGACGTGTGACACGAAGCGTCCCTACTTCCGTAGCGCGCGCCGACCGCAGTTTCGCAGAGACGCTGACCTGTCGCATTAGGGATGATGAGAGGTGCGTCAATGGCTATAACAGTAGTTTCGCCGGATTGGCTGGCGACGAACTGCCGCACTCCTTCAAGCGTGTGGATTGGATCGGCGACTGCGACCAACCGCACGCCATTCTGATCGCCGCTGAGGACGGCGGCTCCCGTATGATTTCGGTCACTGCGCCATGCCAAGTCGATTCCGATGAATGTCGGCATCTCGGAACCTCGTTTAGCTGCCGAACAATGTTTAGGCCGATCCGCATAAGAGCCGGATCTGCCATGTTCTCTCCGTATAACACGCCACTACTGTGCGTGAAGAATACGCCGTGCCCGTTGTCGTTTCAACGAGCTGCGCCGGTGGGACCATGTATCAC
>CAZXNN010000227.1:0-5605 GCA_964641915.1 uncultured Nitrospira sp.
CAGATCCGGATGAATTTCTTTTCCGCAATGTTCGCGGCAATCGCCATCTTCTGATCCGGCGTCGGCCAGGCGGCATGGACATTCTTCCCCATGGACAGACAGGCATCCGGCTTCTTCGTCGCCGCGTCCATGAACAACACGTGGCCGCTCAGAAACGAAATAATCGCGTGATCCTGACTCTTGTTGAAGAACAGCATATGCGGGCGACGCACGGCCTTCTTAGTCGCCTCCTCGCAGAACTTACCGATGTCGCCCGCAAAGTCGATCGTCATCGTCGGCTTCGCCGAAGCAGGATTCGCCGCCAGCTGCGCGCCGTCATAGATATGGAGATAGCCCCCGCTTTCCTTGCCGGTATCGGACTGATCGGTCAGCCAGACTTCATAGGCCGATACGGGTACCACACTGCCAAGAGCCGCTCCCAATACCACACATCCACTGACAATTATCGCGAGCATTGACGACTGCTGATTAAGTCTCTTCATCGTTGGCCTCCTTCTACATCGCGTGACGCGAACGAGACGAATTCCTCGCTCGCCCCCTGGCACTCTGGCCTGTAGCTTAGAAGGAATGCTGTAGGAGCGCAACCGACCGACCCAGGCAACCCGCAGCCGCTACGACCGGCCCAGCATGACGGCGGCAAATAAGACGGCCAGGGAGAGCGCGAGGGCCACGCGAGGGAGCCAGGAAGCTGCAGCCAGAATGGTCCGGTCCGAGGCAGATCTTTTGTCAGGCGGAAGCGCCGATATCGCGCGAACGCGAGGACCGAGCACAAGATCGTGCGTCAGGGTCATCAGCAGCAGTAGGGCGACCAACGAAAGCTTGATCGCCAAGAGTGACGGCCATCGGGCTGGCTCGAAGAGCGGCCATTCGTGAGACAAGACCAGCATGGGCCCGGTCAATAACAGAACGGCCACCGCACTCCAGACCACCAGGCGAAAGCGTCGAGCGGTAACTCTGAACAAGGCGCCGGCATCGGGCTTCGACGCCATCGAACGATAGGACGGAGCCAATACCAGGGAGAGAAAGATCGTTCCTCCGACCCAACTGACCGCGGCGATGAGATGGATCCACACGAGAGTAAACGACGACATGATCAATGCCACTCTACGATTTCTGCCGGACAAGCATCAAGGGGGGGCTGCGTGTGGAAAGGGCGGGCTGAGCGGGGCTCAGCGCGCCGGAATCCTCAACCTCGGCAGTTCGGGAAAGATGCGCGACGAGGTCCATCCCACACCCGGTTCATTAAAACGAGATCCCCACATAGGGACCGACCTGGAAATAATCATTCACGGTGTTGGTCATGCGGGCTGTCAGGTGATAGCGGGCATCGACGCCAACCTTGAACGCCTTCCACACCTGCACCTCAAACCCCGCGCCGAACTGCAGGCCCATATCGAGATATTGCGTTTTGTTCGAGGGCGGACTGATCACATGGAAATCGATTCCGACCGGAATGATCCAGGGCCGAAACGCGCTGCCCTCCATAAACTTTATCTTCGGCGCGACGTTAATGGTCATCATGGTAAGCTGAACTTCCTGCGGATCGACAGTAGGGCAGGTGCCGCCGAGCGTACAGGTCGCGATACTCCCCGCGGCGTTGTTCACCCTGTGAGAATTAATCCGGTTGAACTGTAACCCGATCTCTCCCAGGACCGATGTCTTGTCCATTGCGCCCCACACATCCTTGGAGAGCATCAAGTCGAGACCCGCACCGGCATACCACCCCGCATTGCCGCCATTGACTGAGCCGGCTCCCAGCACGCCATTCGTATCCGTGAAAATCTGGGTGCCTCGATCCCGGTTTAAATTCATGAACCCGCCTTTGAAAAACACCATGTTCCCGGCGCCTTCTTCAGCCAAACCCGGCGGCACACCACAAACACCGAGCCCCGCAACGATCGCAATGACGGCAGACCATACTCCAATGTTCCTGCTGCTCTTCCGAACCTGCATGATGTTCCCCTCCTTGATGTGGCACCGGAAAGCCTGATTGGCTCTCCGGCTGGCTTACCGTCTTGCACTCGCCGGCCCGAGGCATGAGCAGCGTAAGCATGTGGTTCACTCTTCTGAACACCGTGACATTCCTCTTCTTTGCCCTACTACGACCGTCGAAGGTATCGGCGACACTCGTATGGCCTCACTCAAGCGAGTCGGGCCTCTCACGCCTTTCCCGCTCAAGTGTGACGTCACACTTGCAACATGCGCCGGCTGATTCGCCTTTTCTGCTCGGCAGTCAGCCGCATCTCGGCTAAGACGAACAGCATCCGTTCCTCGCAGGAGATATGGCCCCGATATCGACGAATCAGCGCGCGAAGGTCTGCGTTCAGCGTCCGCAATCCGCCGAGATTTTTTAACGCCACTGAGTCTCGACCGTCGGCCCGCTTTCTCCGGAGCTTTCTCAAGACTGCGGCCGCGTCGGCTTTCAGTATCCGGTGTTCTTCCAAAAAGCTCTTGAACTGCCCTTGATCGTCCCGCTTCCAGCCAAGAATTCGTTGGAGATCTTCGACCAACACCTCTTCCCGTCTGAAATGAACCTCCACGGGGCCGGTAAAGAATTGAAGCAGTTTCCACAACGTGCCCCGGTCCGTTTCCTTCGCCACACCGTTCTCCCCGGAGCGAGGGCTCATCGCCGTTTCGATCATGGCCAGTTGGTCCAGAATCATTCCGTGCTCTCGCCTGAGAAGGGCAACGGGATCGACTGCGATACTCGCTTGCCTGCATCCTTGAGGCACCATCGTTCCAGGATCCCATGCACTGAGGCTCGGACTTACGAGCACTGTCGCCGCCTTATGTCGCGCGCACCGTACCGGACATGAAGACGCCTCACACTGGAATAGGCCAGCCTGGGCTATGATTTATCTCAAGGTTTTGGATAGGCCATTTGGCCTATTGCAGGGGTGACAATCAGCGATCAGCTGTCAGCTATGGAGTCTCAAGCAAAAGGCTAATGGCTACATACTAGAGGCGTAGATGCGAGGATTTCTGAAGGGTGGTGCGATGATGGAACGCTAGCGACGGGGGGGCAACGTGAAAGGCCTTCCTAGGCTGATGGCTGAATGCTGAAGGCTTCTTCTAGCGCCGGGCAATTCTGGCGAGGCGGTCTGGATTCAGCAAGGTAATGGTTCTTCCATCGATGGTGAGCAACTCTTCATCCCGGAACACACCGAGCAGGCGAATAGCGGTTTCAACCGTGATCCCGGCCATCTCAGCCACTTCTTCCCGTTTGAGTGTGAGCCCGACCCGGACATGATCGTCGTCTTTTTTCCCGAATCGATCGCCGAGGTCCAGCAACAGGCCGGCCAGCCGTTCGCGGGCCGTCTTGAACGTGAACTGATCAAGATGATCCATGTTGACCCCCACTTCATTGCTGAGGAGTTGGATCAGCTTGATCGCCAGCTGAGGATTTCTGCGGATGACCTCGAGATAGCGTTCCTTGTCGATGACACAGACTTGAGAGGGCTCTAATGTCTCGCACGTCACTTCATGGAGCGCGCCGTCCCCGAATACCTGTTTCTCGATCAACTCACCAGGACCCAGGATTCGAACGATCTGCCGCTGGCCTCGCGCCGACGAACGAGTCAGTTTGACCTTGCCCGCGCAGAGCAAATACAGGCCCAGGCAGACATGGCCTTCGTAAAAGACGGACTGGTGAGGTGCGTAATCGAGGGTACGTTTGATTTTCTGAAATTCGGCGAGGTCGCTGCCTTCGAGATCGCACAGCACCACCTTCGTGCGAAGCGCGCAGGTGTCACAGCGCTCGATGGAACAGGGTTTCCGTTTCACGACAGGCCGATCATTGTGGCAGGACGACATGGAAGCACAACGTTATTGCCCCGGTCGTTGAGCATGATATGGTGAAGATACTGGCGAGGGAGCGGCGTCCCATCCTTCATAAAAACGATGGATGGGAAGCCGACCATCGTCATACCCCCAGGCAATGCAAAAATGTACTTCGGCAGGCGGCGGCCAGTTCACCGTCATGCCTCGGCGGGAGTGCCGTCGGCCCGAGACATCAGACTGATGAAGCAATCCTTCACTGCGACTCTCCTGCCTACTCCGCGGCGACCATCGACACTTTCGTTCCCGCAGAGTCCTGAGCATCCTGCGCACAACGGAAGCCCATCCAGTTGATCTTGGTTTTGGGATCGGTCCCGTTGCGCATGGCGACCCGCATCGTCGTCGTGCTGTCCATCCAGCCGCCGCCGCGGAACGCCTTCTGTGTGCCTGTTTCAGGGCCCTTCGGGTTGCGGTCCGGCGCAGTCGCGTAATAATCCTTGTCGTACCAGTCGGAGACCCATTCGGACACGTTCCCGATCGTCTGATAGAGACCATACGGGCTCACCGCTTTGTCGTACCGGTCGACTGAAATGATCGGAGGATAGAGCAGCAGCCGCTCCGGACGATCGCGCACAGGGCCGGAGAGCCCGGTTCGCCCGAAGTTGGCCCTCGTCGGTCCGGCTAATTCAGGCCCCCAGGGAAACAGGCGTCCGTCGGTCCCACGTGCAGCCTTCTCCCATTCGGCTTCAGTCGGCAAACGCTTGCCTGCCCACTTGCAGTAGGCGTCCGCATCGTACCAGGACACATGCATAATGGGATGGTGCGCCATGGCCTCCTGGAAGTTCCCGCCGTCATACCGCCAATCCAATTGCGGCTTCCGATCGGCCGCCAGCACAAACTTTAGATATTCCAACGCCGTCACTTCGTACTTGCCGATCTCGAAGGCATCCAAGAGGACCCTGCGTTGCGGCATCTCCCCGCGATAGGCGAGCCGGTCGGTCTTCTTATCGCTGCCCATGATGAATTCACCGGCCGGAACCAGAACCATTTCATCCTTGGTCTTCCAGCTGGCCACCCGTTCCATCGCGATCTTTTTGCCGGACTCGGTCCACTCGACGACGATGTCCTGGGTATCCAACCCCCACGCCACCTTCGCCATGACCAGGAGCGCGGCGATGACTAAAACCGCATTGATCACCCAGTCCCATTTTCTGAACGTCTCGACTTCCTTCCGTTCCATACCTCGGCCTCCTGTTTGGCTCTCGCAGCTGTCTGCTGTCAGCATTCAGCTATCAGCATCTTACGGACTTTTTGTAAGCTGATAGCTGATCGCTGACGGCTGATGGCCTGGTTCCGATTTCGCACAGCGAAACCCTGTGAGATAACTCTTCCTTGTGGGCTCTCCGCCGTTGCGTCCGGCGGACCGCGCCACTTCCGGATCCTCATTCCACGACCCGCCGCGGAACACCTTCAGTTCGCCGACAGCCGGTCCCTTCGGATTCTCATTGATGCCTTTGCGGTAATAGTCCGGATCGAACCAATCGGATACCCATTCACTGACATTGCCTGCCAGCTGGTAGACCCCGTAGGGGCTCACCCCCTTGTCGTAGCGATTAATGTTCGCCAGTGGCGGATACTTGGCGCCCCGTTTCGACCCGGAATGCGCGATATTGCTCTTGATCCACCCGGCCGGCTCATCGCCCCAGGGAAACATCCGGCCGTCGGAGCCGCGGGCGGATTTTTCCCACTCCGCTTCGGTCGGCAAACGCTTGCCTGCCCAGCGGCTATAGGCATCCGCCTCCTGCCAGCTGACGTTGTTCACCGGATG
>CAZXNN010000228.1:0-5570 GCA_964641915.1 uncultured Nitrospira sp.
CGCACAAGCCAGCCATAGACACGTTCGACGATTCCGACGACCATCGACACGCCCGCGCCCGACTGTCCTGACCGGCCGTGCAGTTAGCGGAGCGCCGCGCCAAGAAACAGGGCGAGTAGGACGACGCCGATGATGTTGTTGCTGGAAAAGGGATCCGCGAGAGTGCGGGGAATATAGGAGGCCAGATATTCAATCGGGCTCTGCGAGCCGGCCTGCACATTGGCCAGGGCCGACGATGAGAGGGTGGTGCCGGGCACCAGATGCAGGAGCTCATCGACATGGCCCAGCCAGGCCAAACCCGGCTGCCAGGTATTCATGATGGCGAGGCCGATCGCCATGGCGACGGAGACATTCACGAGACAGATGACCAGCAGTTTGCCCCCCTGGCGGAACGGAATGCTGGTGCGGATCAGCGCATCAAGGATCGCGAAGAAGATGAGCGGGATCGCAAGTGTCTTCAGCAGCGTGACGACGAAGAGGCCGAGCTTGCCCAGTTGCTCGTTGCGCAAGCCGCCGAGATAGGGCTCCTGCCCGAAGAGGACGCCGAGGAACGCTCCGCCCGCGACGGCAATGAGAACTTGCGTATAGAGGGGCGGCATGCCGCGCAAGGACGTGTGCATCAGGGCCTCTCGTGAGTCGCGGCAGCATACCTGTTTCGCCATCCAAACACACCCCGGCGCGGGACACTCACTCCCGCCAGAATCTTTGGACCGCACACCGGCATGCGGCAGACGGCCTTAGTCATATAGATCCGACCGGCCATGCCGTACGGCGGTGACTGGGGCCGCTTGCGCCGTTGACAGAGAGGACGCCGTTAGTTGACAAACAAGGGATCGCGGACAATAGTACAAGACACGTCTCGACTGTCTCTGTCCCGCCGCCATGGCGGTTTCCCGTCCGCGGATCCGGCGTCCCCATACTCGACAGCCCCGCGAGAATAGTCGGTGCTTTGGACCGAGAAGGAGAAGAAGTTCATGCTCCAGACGATCCCAGACCAACTTGCCATCAGTCTTCCCGTCATCGCTGATTTCCAGGGCACATTATCGAGGGGGGTCACCCAGGACCTCGGCCTCTCGCACCTGTCTTTCGTCACCGACACTCCCTCGCCGGTCGGCACGTCGCTTTCGGTACTCTTCCACTTCGGCCGGAATGTCGCCTATATGCCGCTGGCCGGCCTAGTCACAGCCGTGACGGAGGACGCCGGCGTCTCACCCGCCCAGTTTCGTATCGATATCGAGCTGCCCTCGCTCGGCGAGGCCGAACGGCGCATCCTCGAATCCGCATTCCAGGAACTCGCGGCATACCTGGACAGTCTCGGCGCTCCCGACGGCGTGGCGCGCACGGCGGCCCGCGCCGAACTGGTCACGGCTAATCCCCGCTCCATTCTCTCGTTGTTTATCACCGATAATCCCTTTGCGCTCGCCTATCGGCTCCCGCTCGGTGCCGAGGGGCTGCCAGAACGGGCCGCTCAACCGGCCGGATCAGGGCCGCTTCCATCGGCAACCATGCGGCCTGAACAGGCACCGGTCGCCGCTCCGATCCGTGCGACAGGCGCGGAACGGTTTTCATGGAGTCTGGTGGGGGAAGGCCTCGGGCTGGCCGCGCAACTGCTGCGCGATCTGGCGATACGCTTCCTCCCGGGGCCAGTCGCGCGCCTGTTCGTGACGCCGATTTCGTTCGCCTTCATCGGACACCCCCGCATGCTGGACGATGTACCGCGGAAGTTTCCCTTCGCCCGCCTCCTGCCCACCCGAATGGTGGAGCGGTGGTTCCGCTATCAATGGCCGTTCGTCGCCTCGTATATTACCGGCCTGACGATGGCGGACGGGACGCCGACGACGGGCGCGATGCTCATTTCTCCGTTGACGACGGAGCAGATGATTCGCAATCCCCGCCTGGCCCGGCAGCGGGTGCTGCAAACCGTCCGCCTCGCCGAAAAGATGGGGGCCGCGATCGCCGGGCTGGGCGCCTTTACGTCGATCGTGACCCGCGACGGCCGCGATCTCGAAGGCAAGGTGCAGCTCGGCTTGACGACAGGCAACCCCCATTCGGCGGCGATCGCCGTGCAGAATGTGCTGGAGGCCGCAGCCCTGACGAATCTCAGCCTGCCGCACGCGACAGCCGCGATTGTGGGCGGCGCCGGCTCGGTCGGCTCCTCCTGCGCGAAAATGCTGGCGCGGCTGGTCGCCCGGCTCATTATCATCGACATCAAGAAAGACGCCGTCCAGACGCTGCTGACGGACCTCGCCGGCCAGCCGGCCGCCGTAGAGGGCACGTCGAATCTCGATTGCGTCCGCGAGGCCGATATTGTCATCGCCGCCACAAACAATCCGTACATTCTTCTGACGGGGGCCCACTTGAAGCCCGGCGCGATCGTGATCGATGCGGCTCAGCCCAAGAATGTCTCCGAAGAGATTCCTCGCCAGCGGCCCGACGTGCTCGTGATCGAATCGGCTGTGGTACGCACCCCCGACGTGGACGTGCACTTCGATCTCGATCTCGCTCAGGGCGAAGCGCTCGGCTGTCTCTCTGAAACGATGATTTTGACCGCCATCGGATGGCACGGACACTACTCTCTCGGCAAAGCCGACCCGGCACTGGCCGCACATATGATCGCCTCGGGCCGGGCTCTGGGGTTCCGCCTGGCGCAATTTCGCAACTCGACCGGCTATGTGACCGACGAGCAACTCTCCACCATCGCCCGAGCCAGAATGGCGTAACAGACCATGACCACCTCCGGCTACGCGATCAACGTACATGCTCTTCCCATGTTGCTCATGGGAGGCGTCACGCTCGGACTGGGACTGCTGGTCTACCGGTCGAACCACCGGTCCGCCGCCCATCGCCACTTCCTCATCCTGTGCGCCAGCATTGCCCTGTGGCTCACCGCTACCAGCATCGGGCTCTGTGCCCCCACGCCGGAACAGGCTTTGGCCTGGTTCCGGCTCGATAACGTCGGCGTCATGTTCATTTCCGTCGCGTTTTACGCCTTCTCAGCAGAGTTTCTTCGGCTGCCTCGCTCACGGGTCATCTGGCTGGGCTACGGGCTGGCCACCCTGCTGGCCCTGGCCGTCGCCTTCCGCGACGATTTCGTGACGGGCGTCCGCCTCTACCGGTGGGGCTATTTCCCGCAATGGGGTCCGGCCAGCGCCCCATTCTTTGCCGTATTCGTCGCGTATATGGCTGCGGCCTTTACCGACTACGTGCGCGCGTACCGCACGGTCACAACGCCCATCCGGCGGCAGCAGATCAAGTTTGTCTTGATGGCCTTCGTGATCGCCTACCTGGGCTCCGTGGATTTCTTCCCGGCGTTCGGCTATGAGCTGTATCCCTTCGGCTATGTGCCCATCTTCCTGCTGACGGTGGTCGTGACGATTGCCATTCTCCGCTACCATCTGCTGGACGCCGCCCTCGTCGTCTCGATGAGCACCACCTACCTTCCGCTGATTCCGTTCACGCTCGCGCTTCTGCTCCTCACCCAGGGACTGAGCGACCTCTCGCCCCTCTCGCTCGCCAGCGTCCTCATCGGCGCGACCGTAGCCTTCACCGCGCTCTATGTGACGTTCCAGCCGTGGCTGCAATCCACGCTCAACAAAGCGCTGTTTCCCAGCCGATACGACGCCTACAACACGTTGACGCGCTTCAGCCACGCCCTGGTCATGAACCTCGATCTGGTCAATTTGCAACAGGAGATCGTGCGAACCCTGCAAACCGTCATGCGCATCGAGAAGATTTCGCTGTTTCTCTTCGACAAAGAACTCGGACGCTATGCGCTGAAAGCCTCGCACGGAGTGGACATGGGTCTCGCCGGATCCGTCCATATCACGAGCCATGATTCCTTCGCGCAGTTTCTTCTGGCGCACAATCAACCGGTGGTCAAGGAAGAGCTGCAACAGCTCGATCCCGCTCCCAACGACGGGGAACTTCCTGCGCTCCCCGACGAGTTGATACAGATGGATTCGGAGGTCTGCCTGCCGCTCGTCAATAAGACACGCCTCATCGGGTTCGTTAATCTGGGGCACAAGCCCACGCTGGACTTTTACTCCCAGGATGAGCTCGATCTCCTCCGTTCATTGGCCGACAGTGCGGCCATTGCGCTCGACAATGCGATGCTTTACGAGGACTGGAAACAGACCCAGCTCCTGATCCGGCGGGCCGATCGCCTGCGGTCGCTCGAAACCATCGCCGGAGGATTCGCCCACGAGATACGGAACCCCCTGACCTCGATCAAGACCTTCATCCAGTTGGCGCCCTCTCGGCGGGATGACGCGGATTTCATGAACTCGTTCAGTGCGGTGGTGGCGGACGATCTCGCGCGCATCGAGCGCCTGATCGAGGAAATCCTCGATTATGCCCGCTATATGAAGCCGAAATTCTCACTGGAATCGCTGAATGAGATCGTTGCCTCCTGCCTGCACTTCATCGACGTGAAGGCCGCGACCCTGGGTGTCACCATTGAGAAGCAGCTGGAGGAATCGCTGGCTCCGATCATGGTCGATCGCCAGCAAATGAAGCAGGTCTTGATGAATCTGATCCTGAACGCGATGGATGCCATGAAGGCAACGGGTGGACGATTGACGGTGGTGACGCGTCACCTGACGCGACTCGACGGCACTCAATGGATTCAGATTGAAGTCTCTGACACCGGCTGCGGGATCGCCCCTGACGACCTTCCCCACATCTTCGATCCCTTTTTCACTACAAAACACGAGAGCACGGAGCATGTCGGCACCGGACTGGGCCTGTCCATCGTCCACCAGATCATCCTTGAACACGACGGCACGGTCGAAGCCCGCAGCACGGTCGGCCAAGGGACCGTCTTTACGCTCGCGCTCCCGGACAAGCCCCATCCGAAGGCACAGCCGGCACCGACGGTTCCCTCTCCCGGTAAACTGATGGTATTCCCGAGAATCCCTCCGATCCTCAACCAACCGACCGGGACGGACGGGCCCTAACACCGGGCTCCTCCCTGTTCGGCAGCACACGCTTCCACCACTCGTCGTGACGTTTGTCGGAGCGCGCGATAAAAAAGCCTGCGAGTCTTCACCTGCAGGCGTTCCATCCATGAGTCAGCGGACCTGATTCTGCCATTCAACTCGATCATTTCTCTAAACGACAATGACGGCGACGTACCGTCATTGATCACGATTGACCGCTACGGCCGGGGACTTCTTCATGGATCGGTTTGCGTATCCAAAGCGGGTGACTTCACGTACAGTCTCGACTCTGGCGGACAAAATAAGAAAGCCTGCTGGCTTTCACCAGCAGGCTTCTTTTTGTAACCCGGCATCGTCCTACTTTCCCACTGCCTCGCGGCAGCAGTATCATCGGCCTTGGAGGGCTTAACTTCCGTGTTCGGTATGGGAACGGGTGTGGCCCCTCCGGCAAGGACACCGGGAACATTGAATACGTCTTGATTGGTGCGTGCTGTTTCAGATCTGTTCGAAGTCCACGCATGGCGTATCACTCAGAACGTTTCATCAGCACTCCGCTGCGCGTTCTGCGCGCCGCGGTAAGACCATGTCTATCAGGAGCAAAGGATGTTAAACCGCACGACCGATTAGTACTGG
>CAZXNN010000229.1:0-5557 GCA_964641915.1 uncultured Nitrospira sp.
ATCCTGACTCAATTGCGCCAGCTTTTCGGCGACGCTCTGCTGCTCAAACCGGTCAAAGATCCCCATCTGCCGCCGGATCTCGACCATCAGTTCCCGCCCGCGCCCTTCTTCGATGTAATGAAAGGCTTCCTGCTTGTGGCCGTCTTTGATCGCACGGATCAACGCCTCTTTCTCCGTCACCAACTGGACGACAAGCGTCTGAATATCCCTGAACCGATCCGACTGCTCACCTGAAATGCGCCCTGCAAGATCACGGCCGATGGCATCGATCCCTTCCTGCGCGACGCGATAGGGACGCAGATACCGGTATTGTTCGGTCAACACATAGCCCCGGAACCCGGTCTCCAGATCGACGACCAGCCGCATGTACTCGGCCGCATTCTTTTGCGTCACATAGAGACTATCCAACTGCTCTTCGTCCTGCGAAAACGTTTGCACGCTCTGGTAGGTCATCACACTCAAGACAATGAGGGCGACCAGAGGAATGAACGACGCGAGCAGCAGCTTGCGATGAATCGGAAGATTGTTGAACAGGCGGGCGATGCGCTCTCGCATAGATGCACTCTCCTCGAACGCCCATCGTAGAATTCACACCCGCATACTGTCAAACGTCTGTTCCCGCGGATTCGGGACTCCGCGTTGGACGGCCGGGGCGACCATTCACCGGCCGGACGACCCAATGAGATCGCGGTAGGCCCGCCCGTCTGGGTTGACATCGATGCCTCCGACGGCCGGCGGTTTCTCCAGACCGGTGTATTGAAACGTGTCGAACGGCTGGATGTGCTCATCGGTGGGCAATTGATTTCGGTGCCACCCTCCGCCGAGGGCTCGGATCAGAGACACGGAAGCTCTCAGGAGGTCGGCCTTGATCTCGATCAAATCGATGCGTGCCGTAAGCGTTTGAACCTGCGCGAAGATAAGTTCCAGACTGGATGCCAGGCCGCCCTTATAGAGCTCGGTCGTGAGATTTTGCGTTTTGAGCGTGGCTCCGAGCGTGGCACTTTGCCGCTCGGAGGCGGCGGACAGCCGGTTTGTGAGGCTCAGGTTGTTTTCGACTTCGCGAAACGCGTTCAGCACCGTCGAACGGTAACGGTCTTCCGTCTCCCGATAGGCCGACCAGGCCTGTTGCAATTGAGCGCGGCGATAGCCGCCCTGGAACAGCGGCAACTCGATGGCGGAGCCGTAGGACCAGAAACTATTGGCGAGCTTGATCAGATTGAAGCCGTCGTCTTCGAAGCCGCCGCCGGCGCGAAGCGAAATGTTCGGGAAAAATGCGGCGCGGGCGATGCCGATGGCGCGGTTCGCCTGCGCCATCTGGCGCTCCATCGCGGCAACGTCGGGGCGGCGCTCGAGCAGCGCAGACGGAAGAGCCTGCGGCACGGTGAATTTTTCGACCCGCAGTTCGTCGACCGGCTGGATCGTGAAACCGGCTGGCGCCATATTGACGAGTACGGCAATCGCTTGCTCCGTCACCTGACGCTGGCCTTCAACCTGGGCGAGTCTCGTTTCGGTGCCGAATAGCAACGATTCGACACGGGCGACGTCGAGAGCCGACGCGACCGCACCGGCGAACTGAGTTTTGACGAGTTTGAGGGACTGTTTGTACAGCTCGATCGAGTGAGTATAGATGGCAATCTGGGCATCATAGTTGCGCAGAGTGAAATAGTTCGAAGCGAGTTCCGCCTGCAGGCTGAGTCTCGCGAGGCCATAGTCGGCGGCTCGCTCCTGAGCCCGATACGTCTCTACTCTCGTGGCGTTGCGAAGGGCCGACCAGAAGTCCGGCTCCCAGGAGGCGAGCCCCCCCGCCGATGCGGTGCTCTCCCTAATCGGAATGTTCGGCGGACGGAACAACGCGTGTTCCGACTGGCGGTTGTTCGACGCGCCAAGGTCCAGACCGACGCGCGGGAGGTACTGCGAGCGCGCCTTCATCATCATATCGCGGGCCTGCACGAACCGTTCGGCAGCAGCCTGCAGATCGGGATTGGCCGCCATGGCCTGATCTACCAGTCTGTTCAAGGAAGGGTCGTTATAGACCGTCCACCAGTCCGGTCGTAATTCGTCGTCGGACGGCTTTGCCTCGACAAAGGGACTGGAGCCCCGCCATGAGGCGGGGACCACATATTGGGGAGGCTGATAGGGGGGCGCCAGATCGGCGCGAGGTACCCAGTCGCTGCACGCCGGCATCGTGATCGCCAACAGGATAAGGCTGCTCCGGTGCAATCGGGAGAACCAGACGGCCAAGGACTTCCGCATCATGACCCTACTCCCGTCATCGGATCCAATGTCCTAATCATTTCGACGAGGGCGCCTTCGGAACCGTACCGGCTTCCTCTCCGGCAGGTTTCGTTTGAGACAAGTCACTGTATCCCACTGCCGGGGTGACAATACGCACCCGATCCCCCTCGAGCAATGCCGCGCTAGGATTGTTGACAATACGATCGTCTGCGGAAATTCCGTCCGCCACCTCAATGGCGCTGTCGAGCATTTTACCGACGGTGATCGCCTTAAAGTGCACGCGGTCGTCTTCCGTCACTACCGCCACTTGCGTCCCGTGCTCCTGGAACACCAGCGCCGTGGTCGGAATTGTGAGCACATTCCTTTCGACGGGCGCCGTGAGATGGACCGTCGCATAGGAGCCCGGCCAGAGGGCGCTGTCTTCGTTATCGATCGTGAATTCGGTGACCGCCGTGCGCGTGCTCACATCGAAGCCTTTGGCAACGGTGAGGAATTGCGCGATGAAGCGGCGGTTGGGCAACTGGGGAACCGTGACCTCTGCGGTCAGACCGGGCTTGAGGAACGGCCCGAACGTCTCCGGCACATTGACGAAGAGGCGCATCATGCTGATGTCGGCCACGGTGAAGAGGTTGCTGATGGCGCTGGGCGAACTGATTGTCCCCTCTTTATTTACATAGTCGCCGACATTGATATTGCGGACAGTGACGATCCCGTCATAGGGAGCAACGATGGTCTTGAATCGGATCAGCGCCTCGAAATTCCTGACGTTCTGCTCCGAGGCCTTGACCTTCGCCGCTTGAACTTGCGCCTCGGCGACTTGCACTGATATCGCCTGCTCGGAAAGCGCATGGTTTTTTCGCATCGCCAGGTAGCGTTTGGCCGTCAGATCGGCCAGCGCATTCTTGGCCCGCTCGGATTCCAGGTCCGCCTTGGCTTGCTCGTATTGGGCATCGAGGGCGGGCGCATTGACTTCGGCAAGGACATCTCCTTTCTTCACATCCGCCCCATAGTCCTTGTACCACATCTTGACGTAGCCGGTGACCTGCGCATAGATCGGCGCTTCGTACCAAGCCTGAATATTGCCGGGAAGCGTGACCGTCTCGGTCGGCGGCAGCGGTATCGCGCGGATAATCGCAACGGTTTGGACGGCGTTCTCGACGGTCTCCGTGCGCAAGGCCGAGGCTTCGAGCTGGCCTTCGTACAGCCGATAACCGAGATACAACGCGCCCAGAAGTATCGTCGAGATCACGAGGCCTTTTCCACGTAGGGCATGCATATCAGGCGGGCTCCTTGCGACGAGCGTTAGGGCGGTCGTAGATGACGGCGTACACGCAGGGCACGAAAAACAACGTGAACACCGTCGCGACCGTCAAGCCGCCCATGACGGCGCGGCCGAGCGGCGCGTTTTGGGAGTTTGCCACCGCCATCGGAAGCATCCCGATGATCATGGCCGCGGCGGTCATGAGCACCGGACGGATGCGAGCCGTTCCAGCCTCGATTGCGGCCCGTATGGCGTCACCGTGCAGAGCGAGCCGCTCCCGGGCGTATGAGACGAGCAGAATGGAATTGGCGGTGGCCGTGCCCACCGTCATGATCGCCCCCATCAACGCCGGGACCGAAATATTCGTGTGGGTCGCGAACAACGACCACGCGATGCCGGCCAGCGCTCCCGGCAACGCGGTAATGATAACGAAGGGATCGAGCCAGGACTGGAAGTTGACGACGATCAGGAGATAAACCAACACCACCGCGGCCAGGAGGCCGATAAGCATTTCATCCAGCGCCTTACGCATGACCTCGGCCTGACCTTTGATCTCGATGACCGCGCCCTTGGGCATTTCCGCTTTCATGTCATGGACAACGGTCTCGACATCCTTGAGCACGTTGCCGAGATCCCGCCCTTCGGCGGAAACGAAGACATCGATGAGCGGCATGATGTTCCCGTGCGTCACCACGCCGGGCGTGCCGACCGGTGAAAGATGAGCCAAATTACCGAGGAGCTGCGGATTACTGCTTCCGTCTTTCGAGGAGCCGCTTTCCTCTCGATTGACGGGCACCGTCATGAGGTCCTTGATGCTCGTGAGCTGCGATTGCGGCGTATAGACGTTGATGCGGTAGGACATGCCGGTCCCGCGATCCAGCCAATATTTCTGGTCGACCTGTTGACTGCCCGCGGTCGTCACCAGCACGTTGTTGCCGAAGTCCGTCTGGTCCAGGTTCATACCGAGCGCGAAGCGTCTATCGGCCTCCGCGAGCAGGGTCGGCATGCCCATCGGCTGCTGAACGACCACGTCGCTGGATCCGGGAATCTGTCGCAGTCTCCCCGCCAATTGACGCGCGAATTCATAGTTGGCAAAGGTTTCCGGACCGTTGACCTGCACGTCGATGGGCGAGAGGGAGCCGAAATTCAAAATTTTGGCGGTGAGGTCGGCCGGTTGGAATGTGAATTCGGTTCCCGGATAGCGTTCCGTCAGACCTTTGCGGAGAACACGGCGATAATCCCATACCGGCGACTTCTCATTCTTTAACGAGATCGTGAGGTCGCAGTCCTGCGTGCCGATCGTCGGCGTGGGAATGAACGCGAGGTTATGCGCCCCGACCGGGATGCCGCAATTGCTGACGATGGATGCCACCTGGCCCGGAAGCAGTCGTTCGACGTCCTTCGAAACCAAGGAGGTAATGCGCGCAGCCGCCTCGATGCGCGTACCGAGCGGCGCGCGCATATGCATCTGCAAGATTCCGGACTTGATCTCCGGGAAAAACTCGCGCCCGTTGTAGTAAAACAACACAAGGGACCCCACGGATATCGCCAAAGAGACGGTGACGAAGCGCACGCGATGGGCCAACGCCCGCTCGAGCTGCACGTTGTAGCCGTCACGGAAGCGATCGAATCCTTGTTGGAACCCCTGCTGGAAACGGACGAAAATATTGCCCGCCCGCTCCCCATTGTGCGATCCGCCGTGCCCAGGCACCTGGGGCACAATGTGAGGCTTCAGAATATACTTCGCCATGGTCGGCACGAGCGTGTACGTCAAGATAAAGGAGGCGATCATCGAAAAGATGACCGCTTCCGCCATGGGCGGGAAGATCCAGCCCGAGATCCCGCTCAGATGGAACATCGGGACCCAGACGATCGCGATGGCGAGCGTGGCGACGAAGGTCGGGAGCAAAATCTGATTGGCGGCGTCGATAATCGCCGTTTCCAAGGGCTTGCCGGACGCAAGGTGCGTATCGACATTTTCGATCATCACCGCGGCGTTATCGACGAGAATGCCGACGGCCAGTGCCAACCCGCCCAGAGTCATGACATTGATCGACTGAT
>CAZXNN010000230.1:0-5527 GCA_964641915.1 uncultured Nitrospira sp.
GTGACCATGGCGCAGAACGTAGATGTACAGGAAGTCTGGATGGAGGTGCGCGGACGGCTGCGCGCCTTCATCGCCAAGCGGGTGGCCGCCGATGCGGCGGTGGACGATCTACTCCAAGAGGTCTTTCTCAAGATCCATGACAAGATCGACCAGGTGCAGGATCCCCGCCGCCTGGTTTCCTGGATCTTCACCGTCACGCGCCATGCGATTATCGATTATTACCGGACTTCACATCGCCATCGTGAACTCCCGGCCGGGCTGGCGACGGACGTGGAAGGACTAATGGCGGCGGGAGAGCCGAATGGTGAGCCGGACGAGACTCGCATACAGCTTGCTGGTTGCCTCCGCCCCATGGTGGATCAGCTGGCGACGGAATACCGGGACGCCCTGACGCTCGTCGAACTGGACGGGCTGACCCAACAGGCCGCCGCCTTGAAGCTGGGCCTCTCCCTTTCCGGCATGAAATCCCGTGTGCAACGGGGCCGTCGACAGTTGAAAGCCCTGCTGCACGACTGCTGTCTGATTCAACTCGATGCGCGGCGCGGAGTCGCCGACGTGGCCGTCCGCAATCCTATGGTCAACCCCTGCGCGCCGCCGGGTCCGATGATGCCGGAACGGCGACCGGCACGGGAACCAACCTGATGCCCATTGCACCGGACCGGCCAGGCTTGATAAAGATGAGGCGTGCAGATTCCTTTTGCAGATTCTTCACTGGAGTATCGTACAGCCATGTCATCCCGATCGACCCTTCGCACTGACCGCCGCCTGCTGACTCACACGCTCGTGAGCCTGCTGCTCCTGAGCCTGCTTCCTTCCTCGCTCCATGCCGCGCGCGGAGGCGGGAGCGGCGGCAAGATGGAAGTGTTGCCGTCTCAAAAAGCGGCCCCGGCCGCTGTGTTTCTGGATGCGCAGGGCAGCGAGGCGGACTTACGCCGGCAACTGCGCCTCAAAACCGGCGTCGTGGAACTGGGTGCCGATCTCAAGCAAACCCGTTTTTCCGTGGCGCCTGTCGGGACTTTTGGCTTCGCCCCTCAGCAAGGACTCGGGCTGGCCCTGGTCTCACAGAGTCCGGACATGCTTTTGGAACGAACCGCGCCGGCCGCCAATGCCTACGAGATCCATAAACTGGCTGATGGCAGTGCGTTGGTTGTGGGCTTTGTCAACGCGGACCTGAAGCCGTTACTGACTCCACAGCTGCGCCCCAAGAACATCCGGCTGGCGCTCTATTCCAATCCGACCGACAAGGCTCCGCACATTGTCGGCGTTCCCCTCAGCAAACTGGCGGTCGACCAGATGCCGCATCGCCTCGACCCCAAAAATCCGAATAGCCTGGTCGTCTTGGAAATGGATCTACAAAGCAGCAGCAACCGTCAGTCGCCCCACGGCGGACAATAATCCGCCGATCGGCCCACCGGCCTCCTCAGCAGTCGATCGACTGTACATTCCTGATTTGGTTGAGAGATAGAAAGAGAAAATGGCTGGGGGACTAGGAATCGAACCTAGGTAGCCGGCTCCAAAGGCCGGCGTCCTACCGCTAGACGATCCCCCAGCGCGGTACGGAAGTAGTGCGTAGGAATGGGTCGAGAAAGAAACTTTTGGCTGGGGGACTAGGAATCGAACCTAGGTAGTCAGATCCAGAGACTGACGTCCTACCGCTAGACGATCCCCCAACCGACGGACACAGTAATATATGGATCGTGACTCCGTCAAGATCGATGCGAATTTATTGACAGAATTCGGTTTATGAAGCCTTGGCCCGTTCAAGCCCTTGCCGGAGACGGAGGAGGGTCCGGTCTCGGCCCAGGACCTCCATCACCTCAAAAAGCCCGGGGCTGGCAGTCCTGCCGGTCAAGGCGACACGCACCGGCTGAGCGATCTGGCCCATCTTGATGCCTTCTTCTTCCACAAATTTCTTGAACGACTCTTCCCACACCGGCTTCGACAACGTGGGAAGCGCCTCGAACCGTGCGAGCAACTTGCCGAGCACCGGCGCGATGGCCGGCGTAAGAAATTTCTTGGCGGCCTCCTCTTCAAGAACGACCGATTCGCCAAAGTAGGGCCGCACCCACTCCACCATCTCGACCACAGTCTTCGCCCGTTCCTTGACCAACACTACCAGCTGAGCCAGCCACTCGGGCGACACCGCCTTCACCTGTTCGTGCAGGCCGGCTTGTTCCAACAGCGGAACGAGCACCTGCGCCACCTGACTCGGCGGGCTGGCCTTGATGTATTCGGCGTTGATCCAGAGCAACTTGTCGGCATTGAAGACGGCGGCGGACGTTTGCACGTGTTCCCACGAAAATTTGTCGATCAACTCCTGCCGGCTGAAAATCTCCTGATCCCCGTGCGACCAGCCCAGACGGACGAGGTAGTTCACCATCGCCTCGGGCAGATAGCCCATATCTTTGTAGGCCATGATCGAGGTGGCGCCGTGCCGTTTGGACAGCCGGGACTTATCCGCCCCCAGAATCATCGGCAGGTGGCCGAACTGCGGGACCGGAAACCCCAACGCCTGAAAGATCGGAATTTGGCGCGGTGTGTTGGTCAGGTGGTCATCCCCACGGATAACGTGGGTGATGTGCATGAGCGCATCGTCGACCACGACGGAGAAATTATAGGTCGGATAGCCGTTTGAGCGGAGGATGATCAGATCGTCTGCCGCACTATTGTCAAACGTGATCTTCCCTTTGATCAAATCATCGACCACGATCTGCCCTTCCTGGGGTGCCTTGAAGCGCAACGCGGCATCGCCCGCGGGATTCGTGATTCCAAGAGTCCGGCAACGTCCATCGTATCGAGGCGACAGGCCTTTCGCCTCGGCTTCTTTGCGGCGCGCTTCGAGTTCCTCGGCCTTGCACACACACCAGTAGGCCTGGCCTTTGTCCAGCAGCGCCAGGGCATGGCTGCGATACAGCGCCATGCGCTCAGTTTGACGAAATGGTCCTTCGTCCCAATCCAGCCCCACCCATTTCATGCCTTCGATGATGGCCTGAATAGACTCGTCAGTCGAACGATCCTGGTCCGTGTCTTCAATCCGCAGGACAAAGATCCCGTTTTGTTGACGCGCATAGAGCCAATTGAATAGCGCAGTCCGGACTCCCCCGATATGAAGGAACCCGGTCGGACTGGGTGCGAAGCGGACACGTACTTGGGTCATGCATTCATCTCATTAGTGGGGTGGAAAGGCCGGTATCTATAGCACGCAGGGAAAAGTGTTGTACAGAATCAGGCCGGTTCTGCTATGAGGATAGACACCGGTCGTATGGCAGAACTTACCCAACCAGCCGTCGTGCTCTCCTCGCTCGATCTGACGCCCCACGTGCGGCAACTGGTCCTACGCCCGCTCCGGCAGAGACTTGTATTTCAACCGGGCCAATGGGTCTCTCTGAAACTGCCGGTGGGAGCCAAGCCCCCGCTCAATCGCGCCTATTCGATGGCCGATCCTTCTTCTCCCTACGGCGAATTGACGCTGGTGTTTGACCGGGTGCCTGGAGGGCTCGGATCGAATTATCTCTATCAGTTGAAATCCGGCGATGAAGTGCCGCTCTCCGGCCCCTATGGTAACTTCGTATTGCCGATACCCCTGGATCGGGAACTGCTCTTTATCGCCCGCTACACCGGCCTGGTGCCGATTCGTTGCCTGTTGAAGCAACTGGTTGCAGCCCATGCCATTACGTCCGTGCTCCTCATCGCCGTCGCTCAGTCGGAGGACGAACTGTTGTTTCATCAAGAATTGCTCACCATGGCCGTCCAATCCCCCTCTTTCCGCTACTTGCCGCTGGTCGTACCGGGCGGGGAAGCGAACGCGGTTGAGCACACGCTGGCCATGTTGCGCCCCCTCGTGGAAGGACAACCGAAAGTCATCCCGATGATCAGCGGCACCAAGGGGTTTGTCCGGCCGTTACGGGCGGCGTTGATTGAATACGGATACGACCGGAAGGACGTGAAGACCGAAACCTTCGATTAGTGTCCTTCCCTGACGAGATTCTTGTTCACGGCGGGAATCTCCACCACGATGTCCTTTGTGCCGTTCGGCACGCATTGACAACCAAGTCGAGACTGCAATGTCGTAATCGGAGCCTCGTCTAGCTGATCGAATTCATCGTCCGTTCCTTCACTACAGCTCTCCAAGCCCTGCTTCACAATCACATGGCAGGTCGAGCAGGCACAGACGCCACCGCACACATGCTCCAGATCCACCCCGTTGGCCATCGCCACGTCAAGAATGCTTCCCGGTAGTCCGGTCGGTCCATACGGAATCTTTGCCGGATCCACGACGACTTTGGTTGCCGTGCCATCGGCCTCAATATACGTGATGGTATAAGGGGCTTGAGGAAGCTCATACTCCGTCTTCTCGATATAAGGGTTGGTGCCTCCCATGTACTTGATCCTTTCTCTCCTGAAATTCTTGGATTCCGCTGTTGACAGCTCTAAAAGCTGCGTGGTATCTTTAGTCCGACCTTATTGATCGGAGATCATTATAGTCTCCGATCCCAATGATCGGCAATAGGCATGTTGAAGATTTCAAAAAAAGCTGATTACGCCCTCATGGCTCTCCAGCACATCGCCTCGGTGCAATTCGGGGATGTGACTCCCGGTCGGGTTGTGAACACAAAAGAAATCGCGGAAGAGTACCATATCCCGCTCGAACTCTTAGCCAAGGTCCTTCAGACGCTGGCGAAAAACGGACTGATCGAAAGCCATAACGGCCCCAAAGGCGGTTATGTCCTGGCCCGCAGCACCAGACAGATTACGATTGCGCAGATCCTGGAAGGCATCGAGGGGCCGCTGGGCATCACAGATTGTTCCCATGAAAAAGAAGGCGAACTCTGCCTTCAGCGAGAGCACTGCAATATCCGCACACCCTTGCTCAAGGTGCAAGACAGCATTTATCAGCTTCTCAACAATATGACGTTGCAAGACATGATGGGCGGAACACCTCTCATCACGATTCAGTCTCCCACGGCACAAGGAGTCGCACAATGAAGCTCCCGATTTTCCTGGATAATCATTCAACCTCCCCGATGGATCCCCGGGTGCTGGAGGCCATGCTGCCCTACTTCATCGAGAAGTTCGGCAATGCCGCCAGCCGCAACCATGCCTTCGGCTGGGCGGCAGAAGAAGCGGTTGAAAATGCCCGCAAGCAGATTGCCAAGCTGATCAAGGCTGATTCCAAGGAAATCGTCTTCACCAGCGGCGCGACTGAATCGGACAATCTGGCGATCAAGGGCGTGCTGGAGATGTACAAGGAGAAGGGCGATCATATCATCACCTCCTCGACCGAACACCGCGCCGTCATCGACACCGCCAAGGCCCTCGAAGCGAAGGGCAAAGCGACGGTGACCTATCTCCAGGTGGATAAATTCGGCATGGTGAATCCGGAAGATGTGCGGAAGGCGATCACGGACAAGACGGTCCTGATTTCCGTGATGCTGGCCAACAATGAAATCGGCACGATCAATCCGGTGAAGGAAATCGGCAAGATCGCCAAGGAAAAGGGCGTGCTCTTCCACTGCGACGCCACCCA
>CAZXNN010000231.1:0-5511 GCA_964641915.1 uncultured Nitrospira sp.
GGTGTCGGCCAGCACATCACGCCCAGACTCTTCTTCGAACAGCCGCCGTTTCGAAATCTGCAGGTAGTTCACATAGCCCGAACGGAAACCGCCCGTGTGGGCCATCAGCCACCGGAGATCTTCGACTGTCTTAATTGCATGTTGCATGGTCATCGATTGTAACCTAGCCCTATGTCTAACGGCTACCAGGCTGCTAGGGGCGCCGCCACCAAGACACCACCGGGGCCACCCGCCGGCGGCGCAATGTGACTCGCACCTCACAGGAACTCTCGCACCTCAGTCCCGCCTTCTGACAAAGACCGGCGGCCACGTCGGCTTCTTCCCGACCCTGATTGACCATCACGAACACACCGGACGGATTTAAATTCATCGCAACGCGCGAGAACAGGGCCTTCGGCGCCAGAAAGGCCAGCGGCATCCGCCACGCCAGTACCGGGGCAGGGGTCACAAAGGGATACCAGGCCACGATCGTATCGGCCGGTTGCGCATACTGCGCATAGTCGGCCACGACGAAGCTCGTCTGTGGCAGGTCCCCCACATACCCTTGCGCATAATCGTGACGGCTGTAGCCGTTGTAGTAAATGCGATGTCCTTCCACTTCGACTCCGGTCAAGGCCGCCGGAAGGAAGAAGGCATGGAGCGCCCGGGCATACCAGAAGTTGGACGCGCCCACGTCATGCACCACGCCGCCGACCGGCCGCGGCTGTCCCCAGGCCGCCCACGCCTGATCGAGAATATCGAGGTAGTCGTAACTCTTCAGCGTCGTGAGCGCGGCGCAATGTTGTTCAAACCGGACATCGAATTGGCGACGCAATACCGCAATCCGCGCCTGCTGGCTCCCGCTGAGATGCGTCAGCTGCCCCACAGGCCGTTCACGATACAAACCGCGCGACCATTCCAATCCTTCGCCAAGCCAGTACCAGAAGGCATGATAGCCGGAGCGCAGCCGCTGAGGCAGCGAATAGCGTGGCGCGGACGTGACTACAGCCGGCAGCGTCCCTTCCGTCTCCTGTACCGGGCAATCGATTTCGGCAATCATGACTACTTTTCGGCGATTTAGCGTGAAAGCTGAAGAGGGGAACCGGAATTGCCATTAAGCCGGGGCAGCAGCGAAGACTCACGTCGCGCTTGGCTATTGGAAAGCACGCGCCTTGACCCCGCTTTTAAGTTTATGAGACTTACTGTCTGCATGCGAGCCGTTTGCCTCCAACATGTCCCCTTCGAAGGTCCCGGGGCATTTGCCACGGCGCTAGCTGATCGCGGCGTAAGTCTCGAGCAATACCTCGTCCCTCAAGACGGGCTACCGAAGGATGCCGGCGATCTGCTCATTGTGATGGGCGGGCCGATGTCGGTGAATGATTCCGATCCATGGATCGCAGAGGAAACGGCTTTCATTCGATTAGTCCTACTTTCCGGAACTCCTGTCATCGGCGTCTGCCTCGGTAGCCAGTTGATGGCCAAGGCATTAGGTGCCGCCGTACGTCCTGGCCAGGCCCTGGAGATCGGCATGACGCCAGTGAATCTCACTCCAGAGGCCAAGCAGGACCCGGTCTTCACAACGCTGCCTGATTCCTTCGATGTCTTTGAGTGGCACGGCGAGATCTTCAATTTACCCCAGGGCTGCGTCCCGCTGGCCGGTTCAACTATTGCGCCACTGCAGGCCTTCCGCTATGGCACTAAGGCCTATGGGCTGCTGTTTCACTTGGAGATGGAGCAGGACGGGATCGATGCGCTCTGCCGGGAATGCGCTTCAGATCTTATGAAGACTCATCTCACTGCGCCGGATGTGAAAGCTGCGGCGATCCCGCACCTCCCCACCCTGCACCAGTTCGCCGACCGGCTGATCGGACATCTACTTGCTCCCGGGCGTTGATTGCCGACACTGCTCTGAAGTACTCTAACCGACCGTATTGGTATGGCCATCAGATATTGGCTGAAAGCTGATTGCTGACGGCTGAATGCGATCCCCACAAAAGGAGTTGGAGTCAACATGGCTGGTTTCCCCATCGAAGTCGCAACCCGAATTAAAACCTTGCCCCCCTATCTCTTTGCCGCCATCGACAAGATGAAGCAGGCGGCGATTGCCAAGGGCGTGGATATCATCAACCTCGGCATCGGCGATCCGGATTTACCCACGCCCGCACCGATCATCGAGAGCCTGGCGCAAGCCGCCAAGAACCCGAAGCACCATCAATATCCCTCCTATGAAGGCATGCTCTCGTTCCGCACTGCAGTAGCTGACTGGTACAAACGCCGGTTCAACGTCACGCTGAACCCGGCCGACGAAGTGCTGACCTTGATCGGATCAAAGGAAGGCATCGGCCATATCCATCTGGCGTTTGTCGATCCGGGCGATATCGTGCTGGTGCCCAGCCCAGGCTACCCGGTCTATCCTGTCGGCACGAGCTTCTGCGGCGGGGTCTCACACATCATGCCGCTCACGAAGGCCAATGGCTTCCTGCCCGACTTGAATGCGATTCCCAAAGACGTGGCGAAGAAGGCCAAGCTGATGTGGCTGAACTCGCCGAATAATCCCACGTCGGTCATCATGACGAAGGACTACTTCAAGCGGGTGGTCGAGTTTGCGCGGGAAAATCAGGTCATCGTCTGCCACGACGCGGCCTACTCGGAAATTTATTACGACGGGAAGCGCCCGGCGAGCTTTATGGAAGTGGATGGCGCGAAAGATGTCGGCGTGGAATTCCACTCGCTCTCCAAGACCTACAATATGACCGGCTGGCGTCTCGGGTTTGCCGTCGGGAACAAGGACGTGCTGGCCGGACTGGGCAAGGTGAAGAGCCAGCTGGACTCCGGCGTGTTCGAAGCCGTACAGGCCGCCGGCATCACGGCGCTGGGGCTGGACGATTCGGTGACGGACGGACTGCGCAAGATTTATCAAGAACGGCGCGACACGCTGGTGCCGGGCCTGAAGAAGCTCGGGCTCGAAGTCGATTCGCCGCCGGCCGCCTTCTATATCTGGGTAACGGTGCCGAAGGGTTATTCTTCCGCCTCATTTACCGCTCATTTGCTGGAAAAGGCCGGCATCGTGACGACGCCGGGCAACGGATTCGGTGCGCCGGGCGAAGGCTACATCCGTATGACGGTCTGCACGACCAAAGAACGGCTGGCCGAAGCGGTGGAGCGAATCAAGAAGGCGGGATTCTGATTAGGCCGACCTGTGCGCAACAGTGTCCATGGGGTTCAGAGCAATCCGACACCGGCTACGTCCGCATGACCGTCTGCACGACGGAGGATTGGCTGACGGAGGCGGTGGAGCGAATCAAGAAGGCGGGATTCTAACAGCATGTCGTGCGTGAAGCTTGGAGCGTCATTCGCAAAATACTCTCTCGTGTTTTCGTTTCACGCTTCACGAGAGACGCTTCACGAGAGACACCCATGAGAGAAACGGTTTACATCGGCTTCGGATCAAACGTCGGCGCTCGCCTGGATTTCTGCGAGCGGGCGGTCACCCTGTTGAGCCTGCTCCCGCATTCACAGGTCACCGGTATTTCGCTGCTCTACGAAACCGAGCCGGTGCACGACCATGCGCAACCGGGAAACGGTTGGTTTCTGAACGGCGTCGTACAGCTTGAGACCGACCTCACCCCCCGCAGTCTACTGACGGTCTTGCGTGAGATCGAACGGTCGCTGGGACGCGACGAGGAGAATCGCTCCGGTCCTCGCACCATCGATCTGGATATTCTGTTTTACGGCACCCGGGTCATTCAAGAAGCGGATCTTGTGATCCCGCATCCCCGGCTGCACGACCGGCGGTTTGTCCTGATGCCCTTGAACGAACTCGATCCGCTCTTGGTCCATCCCTCGCTTCAACGCACGGCTACACAGCTGCTCGCAGACGTCAAAGATCTGTCGGAGGTCCGCCTGCTCTTTCCCCAGCCGTCGACGCGCTACGGCTCCCGTCCGTCCTGTAGCCCTCGTCCGGACTTATGAACATCCTTCGGACTCCCAAGGCCATGGCCGACTGGAGCCGGCAGCTCCACCGTGAAGGAGTCACGATCGGATTCGTTCCGACAATGGGAGCACTGCATGACGGCCACCGTGCCCTCATCCGCGCTGCCCGGCTGCAATGCGATGCGCTCGTCGTGAGCATTTTCGTGAACCCGACTCAATTCGCCCCGACAGAAGATCTCGCCAAATACCCGCGGCCGATCGCAAACGACCGTGCGCTCTGTCGTGCGGAAGGAGTCGATATCTGCTTCGAGCCCCCCGTCAAGGCGATGTATCCGGAGGGATTTGAAACGGTCGTCACGGCCCCCGGAATCGCGCAGCGCTGGGAAGGCGAGATCCGCCCGCATCACTTTGCCGGCGTCGCCACAGTCGTCACGAAGCTCTTTGGGATGGTCCGGCCGGATGTCGCCGTCTTCGGGCAAAAAGATTTTCAGCAGGCGGCCATGGTTCGACGCGTAATCGAGGACCTCAGCCTGGGAGTCACGCTGATTGTCCATCCGACCGTACGGGAGCAGGATGGACTGGCGATGAGTTCACGGAATGTGTATTTGTCCGCGTCTGATCGCGCACTGGCCCCCATACTCTATAAGAGTTTGCAGGCCGGGGCGGCGGCAATCAAAGACGGAATAACCTTGGCTTGGAAGATTCAGGCAATGATGACCCAGATTCTGCGCCGGGAGCCTGCTGCAGCGGTCGACTACCTTGCCGTGTGCAACCCGGACACCCTCACACCGCTCAAATCCGTAAGCGATCGAGCGGTCCTGCTGGGAGCAATCCGTATCGGGAGTGTGAGGCTCATCGACAATCTACTCGTGAAGAGACCGGCAACACGGGGACGGCACTAGGACCACACCCGGTACGATACGGTCAGGAGTAGGCATTCGGTTGTCCGCCCTGGCCGACGAGCAGCCCCAGCACGACTTGACTCAGACGGCGTTGCTCATCCGGATGGAGCTCCAAGAACTGTATCCCTACTGATTCAGACCTGACTGAAGAGACCATCGCGGTTTCGATTCTGATTTCCTCGCCTTCGATGCTCGACTTTAAGATCAGCTCGACAAACGCCCCCTTGGCCAATCCTCCAGCCAGGATCGCGCACCCCCCCATTGAAATATCAGTAATGCGATTGGTAAAGGGCAACTGCTTATTGTCGATCACTTGGGCGTCCATCGCCGTTGCGAGACGCTTGAACTGGCGGCGATCAAATTCCTGTGTGCTTTGGCGAGCGCTCAGGTAGAACGCGCGGAAACGATTGGTACAGAGCTGGCAGCGAAACGGAAACATACGGATATGGTTGAGGGCTTTCTCAACCATGCCTTCGTTTGACGTCACCCGAACGAACGACGTTCCGCAACTTGGACAGTGCAGCGATTTCATGCGCCTCGCAGCATCTCCTCAACATCCCCGAGAGGCCTCTGCGCTTCTTCGGGAGCACTCATTTGCATCGCCAACAAGGGTTCAATCTTAGCCGGCGAATAGGTCGGAGGCTTCACCCACTTACCATCCTCCCGCTTATACCCTCCGACTTTACTGAGATTCGAC
>CAZXNN010000232.1:0-5495 GCA_964641915.1 uncultured Nitrospira sp.
CGATGGGCTGGCCCAGGGACTTGGTGAGTTCGTTGGCCACGGTGCGGGAGATGACAATGCCGTTGACCGGCGAGTAGATGGTGGTATAGCCGAGATCCAGTTCGGCCGAGGCGAGTGTTGCTTGCGCCTGGTCCACCTGCGCCTGTGCGACCTCGATCTGGGCCGCCGCGTCATGGTAGTTCGTATCGGCGAGATCCAGATCGGCCTGCGATACGAACGCCTGTGTCCGGAGCGCCGCCATCCGGTCCCGTTCCCGTTTGCGTTGGGCCGCCATATTGTTCGCTTTGGCGAGTGAACCGGTGGCGCTCTTGACGGCGGCACGGGCCTGGTTGACTCTGGATTGAAAGGGGAGCGGATCGATCTGAGCCAGCGGCTGGCCCTGTGTGACCACAGCGTTGAAATCCACGAAGAGCTTCGCAATCTTGCCGGACACCTGGCTTCCGACCAGGACGGACATGACCGGATTGACGGTGCCGGTGGCGGTGACGATGGATGTGATGGGGCCCCGGTCGACCAGCCCCGTCTTGTACTGAACCGGAGGCGTTCCCCCATAGAGCCAGTACCACGCCGCTGTGCCGATCAACAGGATCGCTGCCACGCCGCCGATCAGCCACGGAAGCCGTGATGTCGTCTGTCGATGAGGAAGCGGAATGACCGTGATGGGCATCGCACGGTCAGGTGGCCGTAAAGGATCGGAAGGAGGCGGAGCCGCCAGGCTTGTGATGATTTCATTGACAGGAAGATGCCGTATTGGCTTATTCGGGTCGTTGGTCATGAGGCACTCGCTTTCTGTATCAATTCAGTCGGCGTACGATAATGGAGGCGGTTTGTCATGATCTTACGAGCCTCTTCTGCCAATAACCGCATGAGGGCGCCCAGCGCGAGCGGAGGGAAGATCCATGGTGGCACGGGCTCGTTCCAAAAATCTCGTGGCCCGTCGGCGTATAGGTTATGGGGGCTAGCAGCGTCAGTTCGATGGCAATGCCCAAGAGGATCACCGGGTTGCTGAACCAGCCGCTTCGTGCGGCGCTGAGTCGATCGGAGCGGCAGGCAAAGACATTCGCCACCTGGGCCAGGACGATACCGGCGAAGGTCACGGTCGTCGCCTCTTTGTAGAGTGGTGAAGACCAATCCAGCTGAGCGCCCCAGGTCCACCTCTGACTATAGAGGTAGAGAAAGAACCCGCTCATCGCCACGACGGCTTCGATCAGGCGCGCATCGGCCGGGATGCGTTCTCCTTCCTCCAGGATCAGCACATCGCCAGGGACAATCTCAAGACGGGCGATTTCGGCAGCTTGCCCGGCGCGAAGGACCCAGGCCTTATCAGGCAACAGGCGATGGAGTGCCTGCACGGCGCGCTCGGCTTTATATTCTTGAAAGAAGGCGAACACGGCATTGATGACGATGACACCGAGGATGGCCCAGCCCAGCGTGGCCATGCCCTCGCCTGGCTTCATGAAGTCGGCGGCGAACGCGAGGCCTGAGGCGATCCAGAGCAGCAAGGCGAGGAAATGGGTGAAGTGGCGGGTGAGTCCGCGCAAGATGGTGTAGCGATCAGGTTCCGTCAGCTGATTGGCGCCGAATTGGACGAGCCGTTGCCGTGCCTCTTCCGGCGAAGGACCGCCGCTGGCGGTCTCAAGCCGCTTCAGGACCTCGTCGATCGTGAGGGCTCCAATATCGTGGTACCGGAACTCAGGCACGGGCACCTCGTACGATCAGCACGGAGCAAGGTGCGTGGCGCAGAAGTGTTTCGGAGACGCTGCCGAGGTGTAGTCGCTCGGTCTTGCTCAGTTCTCGAGAGCCGAATACCAGAAGATCGTCCTGCTCAGCTTCCACGTGTTTGACGATGGTGTCGATCACATGATTCATCCGCACATAAGGCACCGCAGGGAATCCGTCCTTGATGAAGTCGTCCCGCAAGGCGTTGACGAGGTTGGTGGCGCGCTCCATGACCGGTTGAGTCAGGGACGCCACTTGTGATTCGGAGAGATAGCGGGAGGCCAGGTCCGTCACCGGGCTCTCGACGGATGTCAGAATCGACACCGTTGCGGATTCCGGCAGAATGCGGGTCCGGAGAAAGCGGGCGGCGGCCCGAGAGGGTTTCGAGTCATCCACTGCGAGCGCCACATGGCTGAATCTGGTGACGGGCTGTTTGACCACGAACAGGGAACAGGGGGCGATGGCCGCCACTTGCCGGGAGGTGCTGCCCAGCAGAAAACCTTTGATGTCGCTCAATCCGCGGGATCCCATCAGGATGAGATCTGCCTTCATCCGTTTCGCCTGCCGAGCGATTGTCTTGGCAAAGGGACCGTGCGCGAGAACGGCCTGGAATGTTGTGCGAGGGCCGGTGCCGGCTTGGCCGAGGGCCACACGCGCCGACCGCTCTGCGTTACGCAGGAGCAATGTGCCGGCTTTGTGTAAAGCAGCGAGGGCGCGTCTGACGGCAACCGGATTCTTTCCTTTGGTTGCCTGAAGCAGTGAAGGATCCACGACATGCAGCAAGACGACCTGCTCGGGTTCACGGCTGGCGAGCGCTTTGAGTGCCTGGACTCCCCACTGGGCGTATTCAGACCCATCGACCGCACAGATGATGCGCATAACAGAGCCCTCCTTCAATAACAGTCACCGAGAGCGAGAACGTCAGGTACCTATTCTGCATTGGATATGCCCGTGGAGTTTGGAGAGAGCTATGGAGAATCCGCGTGGTTTCCAGAGCTTGAAGGCCAGGAGCGTCTTAACCGAGAGGCGCGCTGCGGCTTTTTGCAGCAGGCCGGAAATGGTGACTGTGGTGATTGGCGTCAGTCTTGTTACGGGAAAGGCGAATTGAATGAAGAAAGTGCGTTCCTGTGAGGAAATCACGAGGCCGGTGGATCGCGCGTCATGGCATTCTCATTGCCTTATACAAGAGTGTAAACAAAAGGAGGAGGTATGAAACGGGGTGTTATCTCGATGATCGGGCTTTCCGTCGTATTCATGGGGGGCATGAGTTCGGCCGATGGCGGCGCTGTGGTACGGATCGGGGCTTCAAGTGAGTTTGTCGAGTTGAGTCATCAGACTGAAGGCCATACGAAGGTCGATTTGCTGCCTCTTCACCGGGTCGGCGACGTTCGGTACTTCAGTGCCGGTATCGGCCTTGAAGAGCGGGCGGCCCAGTACCCGCCTTTTTCGTTGAAGCTGGTCTTTACGGCCGGAGGGAAACCGTTCCTCTCCGGGGTTTCCGTGACGATCCAACCGGCCAAAGGCGGGGTCGCCGTGACGATCCCTCAAGAACAGGTGGAGGGGCCTTGGCTGTTCGTCGATTTGGCGCCGGGTGTCTATCACGTGACGGCGGTCCATCGCGACCGGCAGCAGGAACTGAAGGGTATTTCAATTACCGCAGGGAAACAGAAGACCATGCATTTGCGATGGCCGGAGGATCGAGGTCTTGCCGGAGCGTTGCCGACAGAATGAACGACCCTGATGTGGGTACTGTCTCTGCCATTTGACCAAAGAAGGAGTGTAATGCCATGCCGAAGACGATGAAAAAGAAACCAGCAAAGAAGCCGGCCAAGATGTCGAAAGCGCCGGACATTGCTTCGATGCTGGTGAAGCCGGTGATGGAAAAGCGGGTGCAGTCCGCCCGCTTGAAGACGAAGGGTGATGTGATTGCGTCCCTCATGATCGAGGGATTCGGCGCGGTCCCGGTAGTGGATAGCACGAGAAAGCTGATCGGAATTGTAAGTGAACATGACTTGCTTGCCGCGATGGACGATGGGCATGCGCTGGGTGAGCTGACCGCTGTGGATGTCATGACGGCTAATCCGTATTCCGTCCGGCCTGAAACGACACTGGGAACACTGGTGCATGTTTTACGAGCCAGCGATCTTGTCCGGGTGCCGGTCGTGGATGCCAAGGATCGACTGATCGGGATCATTGCCCGGCGAGATATCTTGCGAACCTATTTGGGGTATAGATCGCCCCGCAAAAAGTGAGGGAGCTGCGATGCGACAAACAGAATTTTTCATGAAAGCCTGTGATCCGAAGACTTTAACCGTCGGCCAGTTGATGCAGGACGCGGTGACGCGCTGTACGTCGCGGACGGACGCCCTGACTGTGACCCACATGATGACCCATCGGAATTTCGGGAGTCTGCCCGTGGTGGAGGAGGATGGGACGCTGGTGGGTGTCGTAAGTGAATACGATCTGCTTCAAGTAATGATCGAGGGGCGGGATCTGCGCAAGGTATTGGTGACTGAAATCATGTCGGCCCATCCGGTGACGGTGACGGAAGACCAGACGCTCGTGCAAGTCGCTGATCTGTTCCAAGACCGGTATCTCACGCGAGTGCCTGTCGTGCGGAACGGAAAACTCGTGGGCATTCTGGCGCGACGTGATCTGTTGTACGGATATACGAAGGCCGCACAGTATTGGTCTTAGTCGGCTGCTGAAACCGACCGGCCGCGGCGTTGCCGGACAGTCAGTTTGAGCGCAGCTAGACCGTACAGGTTAAGGAGTACTCTATGATAATCGATCACAATCACCGTCTCCGGGCCGAGTTGGATCAGCATGAGCTGGCGGCGCTTCAGCGTTTTATGGCTGCGATTCACGAGGAGCCATATGAGTCCAAGCCCCGTGTCGATGTGACGCAGGTGTTTCGCGGATCGGAGGGGCAGATCTTCGTGCCGGTGACTGTTTCCGGAGAGAGCCCTGACCCGCATCTCGCGATGCTGATGGGGCACAAGGCGGAACAGTTCTATAAACAGAGCGGGTGCCGGTTTGTTCTCCTGCAGCGAATCGAGAGCGATCCTTCGCGGAAAACCTATGTGTGGGATGGGGCGGCTTGGAAGACGGTGCCGTAGCAGCCAGAGAAGCGTATCCCGGCGATGTCACTGTGTCATATCATTGGTCAACGAGGAGCGAGAGGGTGCAGGGGAGCCCGGCGCGTCATCTGCTTCGCGGCGCTGTTGATGGCCCTGTTTCCTTTAGCCGCCTTTTCGGAGCCGTCCAAGAAACATCCCAGCCTCTGTCAGATCGCCTATCCCAGCGATGTCACTGTCGAGTGGGACTGTCGGACCCTCCGGTCCGGTGAATCGCTTGAAAAACTGTTCGGCGAGCGCTGGGTCGAAGTCGCACGGTTCAACCGGATTGATCGGCGTCATGCGCGTTCCGGCGTCTCGCTCAAAGTACCGAAGCGGCTCGACGATGTGGAGTCCTTCGTGCCGCTCCCGCTGTGGTATCCCCTCGCCGAGCGTGACGAGCAGTTTGTGCTTATCGATCTCTCGGAGCAATTTCTCGGAGCTTACGAATACGGCGCGTTGCGGTTTGCGATGCCGATTGCCTCCGGCAACGGAGGCAACGAAACCCCGCTCGGCGATTTCCGGATCACCGCGGCGCATCGATCGCATCTGTCTTGCCTCTATACGATCGAAGGGACGAGGCGGCCTTATCCCATGAACCATGCGCTGCGCTTTCATGTGAATCGGGCGGGCGTGTCATACTGGATTCACGGGCGCGAC
>CAZXNN010000233.1:0-5469 GCA_964641915.1 uncultured Nitrospira sp.
TCGACGCAAAGCCGCGGCCTTCTCTTCCTACCGTGACCAGTACTTCAGAGTTTCCCTAGGGGTTCAAAGGCATAACCCATATAGCCGACTTCCTCCCCTAGAGCGCCAAAGAAGAAGAATACAAACAAGAATGGAATTGCAATGTAGGCGATTTGCCAGGTTGCCGGGAGTGGGCTGCCCATAGCTGCAAGTACTAAATAGATGCAGGCGAAAATGAAAAGTGGTAGCAGGCAGATAGCCAGATACCATCGTTTTTTCGTAACCCGTTGAAAATCAAATATACGCCTTAGGAGGGTGTTCGCCGCCTGGCGTCCTTGTTTGCGGTAAATTAGCCCATAGGCCACGCCTAACGGCATGAAGGCGGCGACAATATCGGTAATTGGTATATCAAGCGGCAACCCACTTTTGCCGATGATGGTTTGCAAGATCCAGAGTGGTGTGGATAGGCCAAAGACAAGTAAAAAGAACGTGAGTGGAGATTTCTGATTCGGTTGTTTCATGCTTGGTACTCAGGCCGTGCACTACGGCATCGCCGAGACGCTGCACCGCCAGCGCCTGCAGACTCTGCAGCTCGCCTACGCCGCGCAGCCGCTGCGCTTCAAAGGCCGCGCACCGCCACCGGCATTGCCGACGGCAGCATGGATCAATCCACCGCAGAAGGAGACCGCAATCCCCAAAATCATCAACATTCGCTCGCTAAACCCAGACCTCCGTGCAGCATGAGCAACAAGTGACCTGTGGAGAGCTCGCGGATCTCTGGTGGCGACTAGAGTCATGTCTGAACGTGTCGCCTGTAGTATCGGCGTGCCTTGGCGACATTTCCACACGTCGCCATGTCGCACCAGCGGCGACGGCCGCTTCGCGACGAATCGACAAACAACCATCCACAGTTCTCGCCCGCGCAGATTCGAATTCGTCCGGCGTGGAAATTCATGAACAGCGAAACGGCATTAACGGCGATCACATGAGTGATGAGAGCCAATCCGGAGAACTCCACCTTCCAAACCATCCGACAGCCAGCACGACTCCACTCGAACCGTGCTGAATTCATTCCTTCCTTGTAGGTTTGCTCGATCGTGCGATAGTCATCGGGCTTTGCGGTACCTTCCCCGAGAACCGCGTATGCAGCGCGGCACAGCGATTCCCTGAACAGCGTTGCGCGTGCAAGTGCGGCGGTTGCACCGGCGGGATCGATCCCGGCTATTTGCCGCAACTTGCCGAGATCATTTGCGCGGAACTCTCTGCAGTGTCGTGCCCAATCAAGAAGGTGAGCATAGCTTCCCAGCCAGTCCCTGGGCGCTACGTCTCGGCCAGCCACCGTATTGGCGAAGTCGAGAGCCAAGTTCCCTGCCACCAGGTCTCTACTTTGGAATTGGTGCGGTTCCACGATCATCAATAACCCTTTTAACCCCCGTTGACAGGTTACGCAAATAGCGATACGGTTATAACCGGTAATATGGGTATTACGAGTTATTCAAGAAACGTAAGGCGATGCGTGACAGCTGCCTTGGTATTGGCCATGACTGGTATGGGGCAAGCACAGGAAGAGGATAGGACCGCCGATAGCCTGCACGTCGCGGGCGGAATCGTGTTTCTTGAAGCGCCCTCCAATCTCGGTCTGCGCCCTCCAAAGCCTGGCGTCGAGCCTGGGGTCAAGCAATTGCCGGAAGCAATCCGGGCTACGGGGCTACTGCGAAGGCTGCGCGCTCGCGAAATGGGCAGAGTTGAGCCACACGCCTATTCACCGGATAGCGAACCTGTCACCGGCTTTCGCAATGGGCTTGCGCTGGCGGCCTACAGTCAAGAGCTCGCATCACGCATGTCTTCGCTTCTGGAGTCTGGGCAGTTCATCATTGTGCTTGGCGGGGACTGCAGTATCTTGCTCGGTACCGGGTTGGCTCTGCGCGAACATGGTCGCTACGGCCTTGCATTCATTGATGGGCATGATGACTTTTCACCACCGCGAGAACCACGCAGGTACGCGGGGCTGAATACAGCCGCTGGACGAGATTTGGCGTTGGCCACCGGATCTGGGCCCCGGCAGCTGGTCAACATCGGTGGCCGAGGGCCGTACTTTCGTGTCGATGACGTCGTGCAAATCGGCCTTTCTCGTACTCAGGATGAGCGCGAACAATTCAAGATTCAGCTGTTTGATGAATCCGGGATCACCACATTCGGAATTGGCGCAATCAAGGAGCTTGGAGCTCAGCGGATATCTGCTGAAGCGCGACACCACTTGGATGCCGCAGATACGGATGGATTCTGGATACATGTGGATGCCGACGTCCTTGATGCCTCGATCATGCCGGCAGTCGATTCACCGAACCCACACGGCATGACCGCAGATGAGCTACAGGCGATCCTTTCTTCATTGCTTTCCAGCCCCAAGGCGATCGGCATGCAGGTTACGATATTCGATCCGAGCCTAGATCCAGATGGGCGCTATGCCAGGCAGTTGGCCGGTGTGATTGAGCGGGCATTCGAATCCAGTGGGCGGGCTAAGCAACTTGGACTTGAGAAGCTGCAAGATGCGGGGGCAGTACAAAGTGATGCACCGTTTAAGTCGGCGCTTATTTCCCACGCACCAGCGCCGAAGGTTGCAGGCAACGCGGACATATTCGCTTCCTTGCTGGGAACGTGGGATCTGGACGTTGCATTTTACAATCCTGATGGAAGCGTCAAGAAGCGTATCCTGGGTGAATGGCACTTTGCACGCACACTTGAAGGACGAGCCATCGAGGATGTGTGGATCGTACCGCCGCGCAGGTTGAGGAATTCGCTGGAACCGCCGACCGGCGAGTACGGCGAGACAGTGCGCTTTTACGATCCGAAAATTGATGCTTGGCACTCGGTCTGGCATGGGGTGGTAAACGGAATCGTCTGGCATTTTATTGGTCGGAAAGTGGGCGGCGAGGTGATTCTCGAGCGCATTGACGAAGACGGCAGGCTCTCACACTGGGTGTTTTTCGACATGCGTCGGGACAGCTTTCGGTGGCGCGCCGAGACTTCGGTAGATGGAGGCAAGAGTTGGCGCGTGGAACAGGAAATGTGGGCGGAGCGACAAATTTCTGGGCGGCACTAGTTGCACGCAGGAGCGCCAAGTCGAAATGGGTAGTTGAGCGCTTGTTGGGCGATGGGTGTCTGTCAACAGATGTGGTCAGTGAAGCGCGGCACCTGAATTCACGAGCAAGGCTGCTTCGATGATCAACAAGATCATGCGCTCCGTCGATTGGGTGGATCTCTGTAACGGGTTCATGAGATGTATTGCTAGGAGTGTACGAGCATGAAACACGGCAAAGAAGCGAGCCACGCGATGCTGGATGCGCTGCACGCAGACGGGCCTGCTGAGCCACATGTGAAGGAACTCATGCTCTTCGGTCAATTCGTGGGAAGCTGGTTGCTGGATGTCATCTACTACAACGCCGATGGCAGTATCAGATGGCGAACTCCCGGTGAATGGCACTTTGCGTGGGCGCTCGAAGGGAGGGCCATAGAGGATGTTTGGATGGTTCCGCCCAGATCTCAACGCACTTCGGGACCACGACCCGATGGGGAATACGGAGCCACCTTGCGGTTTTATGACCCAAGATTGGATGCTTGGCGGTCCACTTGGCACGGGCCTGTTAATGGTTACGTCTTGCCGTTTGTTGCAAAGGCTGTGGGCGAAGAGATCATCCTGGAACGGACAGAGGGTGGTGATGAAATCACCAGATGGATCTTCGGCCGCATCCGGCCGAATTCGTTCCATTGGCGGGCGGTGAACTCCCGCGACAATGGTGGCGCGTGGCGCCTGGATCAAGAAATGTTCGCCTCAAGGATCAAGTCATCCTCCGAAACAGTTGATGAGGCCGGCCAGAGCCCGACGTAGGATTCATGTGTTGACGATTAATACGTACGTCCGTATTATATTTCTATGGCGCGTCATTCAAACAGGCAGGTGCTGCTGAGTGCGGGTCTCCGAGTCATGTTTCGCCAAGGGTTCAACGGGGCGACGGTACGGGATATCGTGACTACGGCAGGCGTTCCCCAAGGTTGCTTCACCAACCACTTCCCATCGAAAGAGCAGTTCGGCAAGGAAGTGCTCGATCAATACTTCGAGCACATTCAGGGCTTGCTGCGGGATTCACTGGAAGTTTGTACCGTCAGTCCGAGAGCGCGCCTTGAGCGATATCTCGATTTGGTCATCGAGCGGCTCCGGGCGGATGGCTTTAAGCGCGGCTGCCTTATCGGAGACCTGAGCTTGGAGGTTACTCAAAGCAGCGACCTTATCCGAAGGTGCCTCCAGTCAGTATTTCAGGAATGGCTCCGGCCCTTCGCTGAATGCATCGCGGAAGGCCAGCAGTTGGGGGAGTTCAGCAAGGAGTTCGAGGCCAGTGAACTCGCCGAGTTTTTCATTTCATCCTGGGAAGGGGCAATCCTTCGCATGAAGGTGGAGCGCTCGATCGCGCCACTCGAACGATTTCGAAGGGTCTTTTTTTCAATGGCAATGCCTAATGGTGGCGAGCATGCCTGATGTCCAATTGCCGCGTGTGCGGGTGCGCAACTCTTTCATGGCCTATCGCGCGATGGGGGAACGAAGCAATCCCGTCGCTGTGTTCCTTCATGGGAATCCAACTTCTTCGTTTATCTGGCGGAACATCATGCCGGCTGTGGCAACAGTTGCGCGATGCATCGCGCCGGACTTGATAGGATTCGGGCAGTCCGGGAAGCCGGATATACCCTATCTATTCGCCGATCACGTCGCGTACTTGGATGGTTTCCTGGCGGAGTACGGGATTGACGAGGCATACATTGTCGCGCAGGACTGGGGGACCGCACTGGCCTTCGAACTGGCGGCACGCCGACCGCTGTTCGTGCGTGGACTGGCATTCATGGAGTTCATTCGTCCTATGCAAACGTGGGACGAGTTCCATCAGGTACCGCAGGCGCGGGAAGCCTTCAGGAGATTCAGAACGCCAGATGTCGGCGAGCAGTTGATCCTTCGAGAGAATGCGTTCGTCGAGAAAATATTGCCCGGGTCCATTCATCGAGGGCTCAGCAGAGAGGAGATGAGCATCTATCGAGCTCCGTTTCCGGACGAAAAGTCGCGGATTCCAACTCTCCGATTTCCCAACGAACTGCCGATTGAGGGAAGACCCAGGGAAGTGGCGGAAGCACTGGCTGCCGCCCACGCAGCACTCACGGCCTCCATCTATCCAAAACTTCTATTTGTAGGAAACCCCGGAGCCTTGGTGTCTCCGGAATATGGACGCCAGTTCGCCTCCACATTGAAGAATTGTGAAATGGTTTGGCTGGAGAGCGGTATGCATTACCTGCAGGAAGACCAACCGCAGGCGATCGCCGACGGTGTCGCGCAGTTCATCTTACGTTCCGAGGCATTGCGAGAGGCGCGGCATCGGGCGTGAGTGCGATGCTCGAAGCCCGGCCTGCTGCCACCCGTCTACGAGCTCCGGCCTGGATCGCGGATGA
>CAZXNN010000234.1:0-5447 GCA_964641915.1 uncultured Nitrospira sp.
ACTTTCCAGTTGAAAGCGCAGATACCAATCCTGAAGACCGCGGAGCTGCGCCAGGTCGTGTGCGCCGGACTCATCCACCAGCACATACTGATATACCCACCCGACCCCGGTCGCGTCAGGACCTAACGTCGGCGAGACGCCGGAGGGCAACTTCCCCGTCAGCTTTTGCATGTACTCCAGCACACGACTCCTGGCCCAATACAAGTCCGTCCGATCTTCGAAAATCACATAGACGTACGAGACCCCGTACTCTGAGACGCCCCGTACTCGTTTGACTTTCGGACCTGCAAGCAGGGACGTGACAATCGGATAGGTCACTTGGTCTTCAATCAACGTGGGGCTGCGCCCCTGCCACTCGGTATAGATGGTCACCTGGACATCGGACAAGTCAGGAACCGCATCCAGTGGAACCTGAAATCCCGCCCACAGGCCCCAGCTTGCCAACAACAGCACGCAGAGAATGACCAGAATCGGATTACGGGCGCTTCCGTCAATGAGTCGTGCAAGCATTCTTTCTCACCCTCCCACCCTGCGGGCGCCGAGACGCCCGCTTTCCCTAGTTACATGCCTCCGCCGCCAACCGAGAACTGATACTTTTCGGCAACTGGTGGCCGCCCTGGTACCGTCACATTGACCGTCACGACCCAAGTACCACCCATACCGAACATCACCTTGCCTTCGTAGAGCCCATCCGCGGTATGGCGAGCCGGCGCCTTGGAATCGGTCATGCCCGGCATCGGCATTGTGTAGACGAACAGGACTTGCCCATTGGTCACCGGCTTGCCGGCCTGATCAGTCAGCTTAAGCTTGAGCAGCACCTCGCCGGCCTTGGGTTTTTCCGGGACCGTACTCAACGACAAACTGACACCGCCCACTTGTCTGGTCTCGGCGACAACGATCGCGGGTGCCGATGTCATGTCTTTCATCCCAGGCATCCCGCTCATCCCCTCCATCCCTTTCATACTTCCCATGTCCATCCCTTCCATGCCTTCCATTTTGCCCCCGTGCGCGCCGCGCATCTGCCAATCGCCCATGCCGACGCGGCCCATCATGGCCTGCATGCTCGACGCCGAGGTTAACTTGCTCTCTGCGTCCAATAAAAAGTTCGCCGAGGTGACGATTCGATCCCCTTCCCTCAGCCCCTCGATCACTTCAACCGAATCCTGGCTTCGACGCCCCAGCTTGACTGAAGCCGGCTCATACCGGCCTTGCCCCTGATCCAGAAAGACAAGCTGGCGAAGCCCCGTCTCCAGCACCGCTTCCTTTGGGACCACCAACGTGTTGGCTGCATCCGTCCGCAGCATCACATTGCCGAACATGCCGGGCTTCAGTTTCAAACCGGGATTCGGCAACTCCAGCCGCACCCGCACGGTGCGGGCCTCGGCATTCAGCGTCGGATAGATGTACGTGACTGTGCCGCGAAACGTTTCTCCCGGATAGGCGGCGAACGCGACCGAGACCGGTTGGTTGAGCCTCACCGCCGCCACTTCCGATTCATAGATGTCGGCGGAGATCCACACCATGGACAGATCGGCCACTTCATACAACGTGGTGCCTGGTTCGGCATATTTCCCCGGTACGGCTTCTCGCTTGAGGACGATCCCGGAGGACGGGGCGTAGACCGTGAGCACCGGTTCGGCTTTCCCCCGACGCTCCAGCGCCGCGATTTGCGCATCGGTCAGGTCCCACAGCCGGAGGCGTTCCCGCGCGCTGGCCACGAGGATACCGGCGTTGGTTTTGGCTTCATCGAGCGGACTGGCCGCCACCTGTGCCTGCGTCTTCAAGGCCAGCAGGTATTCCTCCTGCGTGGCGAGGAGGTCCGGCGAGTAGAGCGTCAAGAGGGGTTCGCCTTTGCGCACGGGGCGACCGATCGAATTGACGAAGACCTCTCGCACCCACCCGGAGATTTTCAGCGTGACCTGCGTGAACCCGCGTTCGTCGTAGCCGACGGTGCCGACGGTACGAATGTCTTGCTCCAACGGCGCGACGACCGCAGGAGCGCTGCGGACTCCGATCAATTGCCGCGCGACGGCTGGAATCGCCACGGCCCCTGACGGAGCGGACATGCCTGGCATCCCCTCCATGTCCTTCATCGATTGCCGGTCGTTCATCTCCATCGGCTTGGCGGCCAGCCCCGGCATGTTCATGCTGGTCATCCCGGCCCTCTCGCCCATCATCCGATGCGTGGCGATGAAGCCGGCCAGGACTCCGACCAGAAGCGCGATGACTGCAATCCCCGCAACGAACGCAGTTTTCCTCGTATCGTGATTCATAGTGTCTTCCTCCATTTATTAGGACCAGGGGACTGGCTCCTGCGAAGCGGGAGCCAGTCCCTTAGCTCAAATCCGCCCCGACCACCTGCTCCAGGTCTGCCAGCCGTTGCTCCCATTCGACGAGCGCGCCGTAGTAGGAGAGGCGAAATTCCCGCAGTGTGCGGTCGGCTTCGATCAGATCCAAGAAGCCGGTTCTACCTGTGCGATAGCCGGCCCGCGCGGCCTCCACTCCCTGTTCGGCCTGCGGAACCACCGTCGTTCGGTACATGAGGGCCACCTCCCAACTCGCGCGCACCTTCGCCAGGAGATCCCGAATCTGAAAGCGCGTCAGGTTTTCTTGATTGTGGAGGTCCGCGCGGGCCGCCGCCGTGGCCGCCGCGGCCTCCTGGACTGCGGCGTCGTACTTGGGCTTCGTCCAGAACGCAAAGGGCACGTTGACGGACACCGTGGCGCCGAACCCGTCATTGGCCTGGAAGTTCTGGAAACGCTGGACGGCCACGTTGACATCGGGATAGTACTGCCGGCCGGCGAGCGCATGGGCCTGTTCATTTCGCCGGACAGCCAGCTCGGCCACTTTGAGTTCCGGTCTCGCCGCGACCGCCGTCGCGTAGAGTTCCTCCAGGTCTTTGTCGAAACGCCCCTCGCGCGGCCCTTGGAGAGGTCCCAACGGAAAACGCGGATCCCGATCCACCAGCACGTTCACGCGAGCCTGGGCGCTGTCACGACGCTGTTCCAGGACCGGAAGTTGCTGATGGAGCGTCGACAGTTCGACCTGGGCTTTGAGCACGTCCACTTGGCTACCCTTCCCGGTGCGGAACTTCGCATTGGCGACCTCGAAGAACTGTCTGAGCAGATCCATCTGCTCGTGATGGATCTCGATTGCCTTCTGGGCCAAGAACACATCGAAATAGGCCTGCTTGACCCGCGCGATGAGGTCCCGCTCCTTGGCGCGCACCGCCTGCCGCGTCATATCGGCCGACCGGCTGGCCACGTCTCCCTTCAGAGCGAGTTTGCCGGGGAAGGGAAAACTTTGGGACAGCCCGATGATGGTGTTTTCCGCCCGGCCCAGATTGAAGGATTCGGGCGCGTTCCACCACTGGACCGACACGGTCGGATCGTCCAGCGACCGCGCCTGCGTAATCCGTTGCGCAGCGGCTTCCCATTGCTTGCGTACCGCCACCAGCTCGGGATTCCGAGCCAGGACCTCTTGGATCAACTCCGGCAGTACCAGCCTGTTGCGCAGCACAGAGTCGGGATCCTGTGCCCTCGACAGTCCGCTGCTGAAGAACATCACCAACACTGACGCGACCGTCACACACTGACGTCGTCTATTCTGTCTCATAGCAATGACCTCCCAGAATTCCCGCACGTTCGATGCCCTGTCTGCGCTCCGGCTGTACGCGGCCAAGAGAACGAGACGGTAGGCCGGACGCTGAAACCGGGCGTCGAACGGCACACGTGATGGCAAAGGAGCGATTGCGAGGTATGGACGGGAAAGATCAGATGCGAAGCACGGAAATCTTGAGCAGGAGATCCTGTGGAGGGCCGACTGTGGGATGATGGGACAAGCGGCTGCTGTGTGAGGGGAGGATCACAAGGAGCGCTAACGAGGCGGTGTCTTCAGAACAGATCGTCTGACAGTCATTGTTGAGGTGGAGCTTATCGGCAGACTGCACGCCGAGCGTCTTAAACGCATCGCAGAACTGATAGACAGGTTGTTCCTCCGGAGTCGAACAGCCATTGTCCATTGTGGCAGCTGTAGCCCCATTCACCGGCAGGATGCAGGCATAGGCATTGAAGCTCAACGCGAAAAAGAGCACGACGAGCGTACAAGCGAGAACAGAATAGGAGCGATGAAAACGTGCATGCATAGCGTCAGTCTATTCCCCTGCATCCTAGGCGTCAACAAGGGCCCTCCTACAAAGTGCCGACTCGGCATGATCCAAAGGAACATCCCTGCACATAGTATGAGCCCCCACCGGAGTCAGGAGAGAGCACCAGGGTACAACGCAAAGCGAGGGACGAGAGGACTATAGTAAGTGATTTTTTCGAGTGTCACGGTAGAGAACGGCTACTGGTTTGAAGCTGCAAGAAATTGCTCGACGGTCAGCCCTGCCTTTGCGATCAGACTGCGCAACGTGCCTCGGGCGACTTCCTGGTGATTGGGGATTGAGAGCGTGGCCAGGTGGCCCGGCCTCGTCATAATAATATGACTGCCTTTCTGGCGAACCACCTCCCATCCAAGGCGCTGAAAGAGCTTGATAACATCGGACGGAGAGAGAATGGGAACCGGAGGCATCAGGCGATGACTTCCACTTGACGTGTGAGCACCGTCAGAGGCATCCCCATTTCAGCGCGCACTTCCAGGCACTGCTTGATCGCATCCTGCACATTCGCCTGAGCCTCTGCCTCCGTCTTGCCTTGACTGACGCATCCAGGAATAGCCGGGCATTCAGCGATAAAGACCCCATCCTCATCACGCGTAATGGTAATCGTAAACGTCATGGCGTCTCCTATTACTTTTCTCTATTCCTCAACCCAAGCACTTAGACAACGAGCAGCGGCCAGCAGATTGCGCCAATCCCATATCACTCAACAACGCCACACTCTATCGAAGACAAGTCTACTGAAATGACCTATTTTTATCCACCATTCGGCACTCCCGCAGCACGTGCGCCCAATGGCTGCTCCCCTCCTTCGTAAGGAGGGGAAGGGGAGGTCGAAGCGCTGGCGGGCCACCATGGCTATGGTAGGCGCACACGAGCGGTAGCTGCTGACAAGAGCGCTACCCCTCCCAGCCTCCCCTTACAAAGGGGAGGAGGATTTTGAGATAGGGTCTAGGCTGGCGTGACGTGATGAGAGAATCCGTGGAAAGAACCGCGCTTGGTCAGCTACGCCATCACCTGCACGATCAATTCAATTTCAATGGGGGCCTGGCGGGGGAGTTCGGCAGCGCCAACGGCGACGCGGGCGTGCTTTCCTGCTTCGCCGAAGATTTGCACGAGGAGATCGGAGGCTCCGTTGAGGACTTGGGGTTGATCGGTAAAGCCCGGAGCCGAGGCGATATGCCCGACCATCTTCACGATACGCTTCACTTTATCGAGAGACCCGACTTCGCTGCGCACGATGGCGAGTGCGTTCAATGCCGCGACCTTGGCCGCTTCCATCCCCTGC
>CAZXNN010000235.1:0-5439 GCA_964641915.1 uncultured Nitrospira sp.
GGTCACGCTCAACCATATGATCGCGGAAGTAGCACTCCATTACGCAAGCGTTTGAGACGGCTATCAGGAATGTTCTGACTGAAGGATCAACCTCGACCTCAGTGGCAATTGCGCGGATTTTGCCAAGTACATCCAGCACTCCAACAGCACTCTTCTGAATCTTCGGGACTGGAATGATCTTGAGTTGTGGCGCTTGGAATGGCAGATAGCCACCACTCATCCTAAGTCCATCAAAATACTGCTTGTATGCAAACGCGACCACGCTTGAATGAAGAACCAACGCTATTGCGTCCAGCGTCCAATTATTAGATGGTTCTGATGCGCAGTTGCAGTTCAACGCGGCATATTCACCTTGTCGATCAACAAACCCCTCAAAGCCCAATGCCATCTTGGCAACAATTAGCTTTGGCGACGAATAAAGCTCTCGTCGATTCTGCGAGACTTGTTGTCCGTCCGGCAAAATTGGCTTGGTTATTGCTCGCCCTTGATGGCGAATTGGCTCCACCGCCCAATGATTTGAAAATGGGTCAATTGTCCCCGTGTTCAGGGTCTTCCATCCTACGGCTGGACTCGCACGAAGTGTCGCACCCAGTTCTTCTGCTTCGGCCGCCGTAGTCGTCGCGCGCACCCGCGCAATATCATTAAGCGTTTCGCACCCACTCAATAGAACTTTCAACACTTCCAGATTCGGGGAAAGCAGAAATCCCCACAGATTGTCTGGCAGAAGAGTTAACGAGCCGGAGTCCTGTACCCCAAGCGAATATTCGTCTGCAGAGAACTGTGATTCTCTGGAGAGTGGAAGAAGAAGTGCGAAAGAATAGTTGCTGGTGGTTTGGCTCTTCTTGAAAACTGAGATGACTGGGTAAACGCTTGCAGACTCGAATATCGGAAGGTGACTGACATCCGCCAGAGTCAGAATACGAGTTTCCCGTAGTAGGTATTGGCGAAGTCCAATCCCATAATTCGCCGACAGAAATTTATTCGGGGAAATATAGGAGAGAACCCCGCCTGGCTTCAAAAGATGGATGCCAACCTCAAAGAATGGGATGTAAAGATCCCATGTGCCTTTGGTGGAAGCATACTGTCCCTTGATGCGATCTCGATAATCCCCGCCTTTCGCCTTCTTGTGCTCTATGGCCGATTGATATGGCGGATTACCCAACACAACATCGAAGCCATCTGCGAGCGATTGACCAAACATCCAGTAGGGATCGAAGAAATCAGAGCTTGCTTGCGGGTCAAATGGATTCCAGTCAGCAATGTGCTGTGCCTTTTTGGACGAGCCGAGGCTTTCGGCCAGAAGCCTCCCAAGCTCTTCCCGCAAAGCTTTGATCTTCCGCTGAAGAGCCAACTTCTGGTCGCGTCTCTGAACGCCAAAGTGCCCGTGGTAAAGCGTTTCGATCTCAGCTTCGATCTGGCGAACCCGAGGGGGAAGCAGTGCCAATTGGTCCATCTCCGGCAATCCGATGAGGGTGTCTGCGGCGACAAATTTCGTTTCGAGGTTCGGCAGCGGGCGGATTCCGTGATTGTCTTTCTTGCTGCGGTTGGTGCGCTGGTCGCAGATAAGGGAGATGAAAAAGCGCAGCTTGGAAATCTGGATGGCAATGGGCTGGATGTCCACGCCATAGAGGCAGTTTTCAATCAGGTAAAGCTTGCGCCCGTAATCATCCTCGTTGTCGGCAAAGTCGCGTTCAATGGCCGTGATGGCTGCATCACGCGCAGAAGAATCGGGAATCTTCGCGGCGGCATCAATCTGGAGTTGCTTCCAGCGCGCGTTGTCCGGGTCGAGCTTGTGGATGATGTAAACCAGCTTGTGCAGCACCCCCATCGGGAACGCGCCAGAGCCGCAAGCCGGGTCGAGAATCTTGCAGGTGTGGATGGCATCCAGCAGCGTGGCGACTTCTTTCTCATTGAAGGGGTGTGCCCGTTCCGTGTAAGCGAAGAGAATGTCGAGGGCGGCTTTCGCGTCCTGCTCGCTCATACCCGCCTTCGCAAGCGCGCCGATGAGGTGTGCCTTGAGCGATTCGTCCACCATGTATTCGACGATGGGACGCGGAGTGTAGAAAGAGCCCGTCTGCTTGCGGGCGGTGGTTTTGGTTTCCTCGTTGTAGCTGGCCAGCAGGTTCTCGAACACCTTGCCCAGCAGTTCCGGGTCGAGCGCGATTTCCTGATCGACCGGCGTGTTCTCGACGATGGTGAACTTGTAGGCGTTCAGGATGTGCAGCAGGCCGCGCACCTTCTCCCGCTTGCGCTTGGTGTCGCCGTAAGCTCCCGAAAGGTCCTCCTCGTGCTCGCTGCCGAAGAAGAGTCGGTTCGGGATGGTAGGGCGCTTCTTCGCGTTGCGTGAAAAGCCGTCGAGGTAAAGCTTTTTGCCGGAGTCTTCTTCTGTGCGGTCGAGGCATTCGAAAAGCCCACCGTTGAGGAATGGCACATCGGAAAAGTGATCGAGCGCTGTGTCAGCATCAATGAAATGGTCTTCATAGCGGTAAAGCGTATCAACGCCATGCGTAGAGCGGTTCTTCGGGAAGCCTTCGTCCTTGGCAAAGGCGCGGTAGGGCAGACCATTCTTGTCTTTGCCCATGCGCTGGTTGAGCGTGGCGAAGAAGAGGTTTTGCAGGATGGCTTCGTTGTAGGTGGATGCATCGGGCGACAGGTCTTTGAGAATCTTCTTCAGTTCGTCCTCGGCAAACAGCTTGTCGGGGACAAGTCCTTTCTCCTTGAGGAACCAGCAGAAGATGAGGCGCGTGAGCAGGCGGATCAGGCCGGTGGCACGGCGCTTTTCGTCGTCCTTTTCGATATCGGCGGGGAAATCGACTTGTGGCAGCGCCCAGAAATACCAGTTGGCGAGTTCCCGGTAGAAACGCTTGTTGAGCAGATCAACATTGAAGACTTCTTCCCAGGCTGCATGGAGCTGATCAAAGTTCTGGATGAGGCGGCGACCTTCGGTCAGCTCACTCAGCGCGAACGAGGCCAGGATGTCCAGATGGCCGGGGTGCGGTTTGTCGATGCCGATGTTCTGGATCAGCGTGACCTTGCCCAGCACATCCTTGTGGTCATCGCGCTTGTTCAGGCGACGGTTGATGACGGCGATGGACAGCTTGCCGCCGATCTTGAACAGCACCATGACCGGCATCGGGAAAATGCGGTTGATCTGGCGGGTAATGCTCGCCAGCTTGCCACGCGCATAGTCGCCATCCTTCAGTTCAATGGCGATGAATACATACGACTGCAACAGCGAGGCGCGGACCGCATCGTCCTTGAACAAGGATGTGGTGTTGGACAACTCCTCGTCGGTGAGCTGGAACAGCAGTTCGGCTTGCCGCCACTGCTCTACCATTGCTGCCGGGTTAGCTAGTTTTCCCTCGGGATCAAACTGATCGCGAAAATCCTGGACCGATCGGGTTTCGATCGCGCGGTCAGACTTGTAGCCGATAGCAGAAAATAGCGCCAATGCGGACTGTCGTAGAGCCTGATCGGCAAAGGCCTGAATGCATTGGCTGATATTTTGTTTGAGTTCGGTGTTATTGCTCATCATCCGCCTCTTGGGTGTTTTGCAAATAAAACTCATGCAGTTTGGCGCGCAACAGAGCCTTGTCAGGTAACTGGGTTTGGTATTCGGCAATCAATGCGGGAGAAGTGCTACGACTCAAGGCGTATTCCACCACTTCATCGTCTTTGCTGGCGCAGAGCAGCACGCCGATGGCAGGCTGTTCGTGCGGTTTCTTGGTGTCGCGGTCGAGCGCTTCGAGATAGAAATTCAGCTTGCCCAGATATTCCGGTTCAAACCGCCCCACCTTCAGTTCAATCGCCACCAGACTGTTGAGGCCGCGATGAAAGAACAGCAGGTCCAGCGCGAAGTCGCGCCCGCCGACCTGCACCGGGTACTCACTGCCGACGAAACAGAAATCGCGCCCCAGCTCGATCAGGAACTCCTTGAGCCGCCGCAGAAGGCCGCGATGCAGGTCGGCTTCCAGATGGCCTTGCGGCAGGTCGAGGAATTCCACCAAATAGCTGTCCTTGAAGATGCTGGAGGCATCTGGGTGCATTTGTCTCACCACTGGCGAGACTTTTGGCGGCGTCAGGACGGTGCGCTCGAACAGGGCTGTCTTGACCTGGCGTTCCAGCTCGCGCTTGCTCCATTTCTCCTGCGCGGCCAGCTTGAGGTAGAACTCACGCTCTTCTGGGCGCTTACTCTGGTTCAGGATGATGAGGTGGTGCGTCCACGGCAACTGTGTCACCACTGGTGGCACTAATTCGGTGGTGGGATAGGCCTCATAAAACTGCTTCATTCTGAACAGGTTGCGGCGGGTGAACCCGCGCAAACCCGGCTGGGTCTGCGCCAGATAACGGGCCAGCTCATCCACCACGCCATCGCCCCATTCGGCGGCGGCGATCTTGCGGCTGATGCGCTGGCCGATTTGCCAGTACAGCTCGATCAAGCTGATATTGACTGCCTGCACGGCGCGTTGCTTGGCCGCCGCAATAAGCTGCGCGATGTCGGCAAAACCGAGGTCCTGGGATGCGCTGATGCGCTTGTCCGTCATGGCGCGTCCCCGTTCAAAGGCGTGGGCTGCTTGATCACCAGCCAAGTAATAAGATCAAAGTCGGTTGTGTGTTTGATGGCGCTCTGGCTACTCAGCAGCTTGCCGCCTCGGCCCGTGAGCAGGTTGCCAGCGTTCTTGCGGCCAAACTGCGCAGCAATAGCGGCCACAGCCTTGTCGAGCAGGCCGCTGTAGCAGCTCATGTCTTGTCCGTGAGTGGTTTCTTCATCGAACAGCTCGCACAGCTTGGCGTGCGGTTCGGTTTGCCCTTGGCAGACGGCACGGAAGATTTCCAGCACTTGCTTGGGGGCAGTGAAGTTGTAGCGCACTTCGCCATCGTCACGGATGTAAACGAGGAAGTAGGGTTGTAGAGGGTTGACCGCTTCGTTGCCCACCGCCTCGACCCGCTGTTTGAGACAATAGATGATGCCGGGCTTGATGGTCTGGTATTCAGCGTGGGGCGGCACTACGGTATAGAGGCCGAAGGGGGCTTCTTCCAACTTGTCGCGATTGGCCTCGATGTACGACGCCAGCTCCATGCGGAAATCATCGAGCGTGAATTCGTTGAGTGCGACGGATTCGTTGAAGTCTTCCAGATCCAGCACTTCGTCCTTCAGGCGCATGAGCTGCTTGTCGCGGTAGCGTAAGTCTTCCTTGATCAGTTCTTGCAGGTCTTCAGCCTGCAGGATGTTGTCTTCCGCCGTAGCGGCAATGTCCACCAGCGCCATGCGCGCCTCGACTCGATTTTTGAGATTGATGTACTTGTTCAGGTCTGGCGTAGGCCAGAAGTTGACGAGCTGGATGGCGGCGTTGGGGCTGCCAATGCGATCAATACGACCGAAACGCTGGATGATGCGCACCGGGTTCCAGTGGATGTCGTAGTTGATCAGGTAGTCGC
>CAZXNN010000236.1:0-5417 GCA_964641915.1 uncultured Nitrospira sp.
CGGCAACGGCAAGACGATCCTGACCGTGACCAATCGCGGCAAGCAGGCGTCGCTCGACATCCATGTGACCGTGAACGACGAACCCAACGAACCACCGGTAGCCGATGCAGGCAGGAACAAGACCGTGAAGGCCGGAACGAAGGTGAAACTAAGCGGGTTGAACAGCCGGGATGCGGAAGGCGAAGCGCTCTACTACTCATGGAGCCAAGTCCGCGGCAGCAAAGTGCCCCTCCTCGATGTGAACGGCCCGGAAGCCTCCTTCCAGGCCCCCCACGCCTCCGAGCCGCGCACCTATCGGTTTAAGCTGCGGGTCACAGACAAAAAGGGGGCAGATAGTTTGCCAGCCTTTGTAGATGTGACAGTGGAGCCGTAGCAGGAGTTGAAAGAGGCCATCAATGCCGCCCACCATTAGCCCTGCTGTTGTGAATTGGGAAAGCGTCCAAAAAACGATTCAAACGTGCAGCCAGTGCGAGAGACTAGACGGAACATTGTTCGCTCGCTTCCGCAGAGCATGGCCCCCAATTCCACGGCCACGACCGCGATCAATCTTATTTATCTCGGAAGCGCCGCCTCAAGATGGCGGGTTCTGGACTATTCAGGATCAAACCAGCAAGCAAGATGACTTGCGAGAAAAGCTCCTGCCGTTGCTCAAACTTTCCTCCTACGGTCCTGACCGCGGCCTTGTTTCCTTTCGTGATTCCGGCTACTTCCTGCTCCAATCGTTCCCGCGCCCACTAAAGAAACCCATCGGCAATGTCAAAACAGACGGGCTTAGAAGGTTATTACAGCATCCGGTGGAAACCCATCTTAAGGACCAGATCGCCTTCTTTTCACCAGCCGCTATCCTTGCACTAGGCAGACCGGCGTCCGCTGCCCTCTCAATGCTCTTTCCCGAGTCTTCGTTCGCCCGCTCGTTTGAGAGCGGCGACATTTCTTCCGTCCAGGGTAGGATGTTCCAAGAGCAAGGCCAGCCACTCCTTTCAGCCACATATCTTCCTTCAGGCAACGGACGGTTCTGGCGGCGTTTCTGGGAAGGCCACATACCCCTGTTTGTCAGTCAGGCCCGAGCGCTGACATGAGTACAGATCTCATACGAGCACAGACGCCGGAGGAGAAGGAACTCGCAAGGAAACTGGCGGAGTTGACCGTTCTCGAAGGCGTGTTGGCGCAGCGAGAATTGGACTTGGCCACGCTTCAGGCAGAATTGCATGCCTTTGAGCGGATGTATCTTCGCATTGTCGGTATCCGCTATGCCGAACTCGACGAAATTGAGGCGCAAATTGCCGAAGCGTTGGCGGAGGCATCTCCAAAGAGTAGCGAGGAACAGGAGCAAGCGTCTCAGGCTCGGGCACAGGCCAACGAATCGGCTCAGGCGTCGAAGATTGCCCAGGAACCAGGACGCAGAGATAAGTTCACGCCTTCGGACGCATTGAAAAAGTTGTACAGAGAAGTGGCCAAGTGTATTCACCCCGATTTGGCAACGGATGAAAACGATCGCGCGCGTCGTCAACGGTTCATGGCCGTGGCGAATCAGGCCTATGAGGATGGCGACGAAGCGCGATTGAGAGAGATTCTGCGTGAATGGGAAAGGAGCCCGGAAGCGGTCAAGGGCAATGAAGTTGGAGCCAAACTCATCCGTGTCATTCGCAAGATAGCCCAGATTGAAGGACGATTGCAGGCTATTGAATCCATCCTTGCCCAGTTACGATCATCTGATCTCTACCGGTTGAAAGAAGAAGTCGAGAGATCAGAAGCCGAAGGGCGTGATCTGCTTGCCGAAATGGCATCGCGACTGGATCAGCAGATCGTGGATGCCAGAAGCAGGGTTCGCGACATATCCTTGACGAGACCCGTACCATGAATAATGAGCGTGAAAGTACCGCAGGTCGATCAGACCTTGTTCCATCAAAGGGAGACCTACCTGCTACGTCGTCTGGAGTCGTTCGTAGAGGATTGGAAGCTGCTCGAAAGATGTCGCCACGCATCCTCCATTTTCCGGCTGGTGCGTCAAGTGGAGTTTTGTATATTCGAGAGCCATATGACCAATGGAGTATGTCTTCTCATGAATGGCTACGATTCGCCGATGCGCTTGGAGACGTTGCCGTTCCATCTGACAGAGAGTTGCGTCTAGAAATCTACCTACCAGACTCTACAAGCCTCTCTGCTTTGGCAGCGCTGAGGCCTGGCGATTTGGCAGAACTACATTTTACAGGTCATCCAATAACCGAGTCTGACCTTACCAGTCTTGCCTGTCTAGACGGCCTCATGTCCCTAAGCTTCTCGCCAGTCAGTGTCTTTAAATGGAGTTCCGTGACGGAGGCAGTCCTTGCTCGCACCGGACAGCTCTCACGGCTGAAGAAGCTGGACTTGGCCTGGACAATGACCTCTGATAACGGGCTTATGCTTCTGGAGGGACTGAGTGGGCTTGGGGATCTATCTTTGTCCGGACTCAAGCTCACCGGAGAGGGGCTGAGAGTTCTGCATAGCATGCCCTCCCTGTATACGCTCGACCTCTCGTATTCCACAATCTCGAACGACAGCCTGAAGCATGTAGGCAGGCTGCCGCTTCTTGAGAGATTGTCGCTCGCGAATACCGAGATTAACAACGCAGGCTTGTCCTACCTTCAAGACTCTACCCACATTCGAGAACTGGACCTATCTTGCACGAAGATTACAGACGAAGGGCTAGCGATTCTTCCCAAATTGCCCGGACTGATGAAGCTGTTGGTGGCATCGTTGCCCATTAGTGACTTGGGAGTAGCGCATATCGGACAACTGACTAACCTGGTGGAACTTTCGTTAAGGCGCACCTTGATCGATGATGGTGCTTTCCCATACATCGCAAACCTGATTCGGCTTGAGTCGTTGGATCTGAGCGAGACGCGGATTACGAGCGATAGTCTGTCGAACATAGCGCGCTTGTCCGGTCTTACCTCGTTATATTTGTCAGCCACCCTGATAGATGACGAAGCACTTGTCCATCTGACATCCCTGACGAGCCTGGAGAGGCTCGATCTGAGGAAAACACGAATAACCGATACTGGCCTCCAGCATCTGGGCCACCTACCTGACTTGTCATGGGTTGATCTGGCCGAAACCGGCGTTACTGCAAGTGGAATTCTGCGATTTCCAGAAAAACCTTTTCTTGCCGTGAACCTGTCAATAGAACAGATCACAAAGGACGAGTTTAGTGAACTTCGTGAGAGGAGGTCTAATTGGCTTTTTTCATTCGGCGATGCGATGGGGAACTATGATCGGGCGGTTAACCAAAAAGCGGACACTTACCATATCTTGGGACAGTTGAAGCTTGAAGAGGGTGATCTTGACGGAGCCATCATAAAATTCAGCAAGGCCCTGTCCATGAAACCAGACCATGTAGGAACACACAATGGCCTTGGGATGGTGCTCATGGAGAAGGGAGACCTTGATGGAGCAATTGGAGCGTACCGCGAAGCGATTCGCATCGACCCGAAAGCGCCTGAGCCCTACTACAATTTGGGGATTGTGCTGCGGAGGGTCGGGAGGCAAGTAGAAGCAGTGTGGGCGATCAAGGAGTTCTTGCGCCTCGCGGAGAACGCCCATTCTACGCGTGTCTGGGTCGACCGAGCACAGACTATCCTGGTCGAGCTGGAAAAGGAGAGATGAAACTTCAGCGGAAGGAGCCACCATGAAATTCACTCTTGGTTTCGTATTCGGTATGGCATTCGCGCTTGTCGTCGGTGTTGCGTTCACCACCTTCGCCGGCCTTAATGACGACTCAGGGCGTCCGTATTTTGGGTTCGGTGCGAATGGTGAAACTCTCTTCCTGGATAAGAAAGGAAACGCGTATGGTTCGACCACACCCTATCCACAGCGAGAAGAACGGTCGAAACTGAACAGCCTTTCTCCCTGCTAGCAGAAGGTGCCTGGGAGTGGAAGCGTAGGCAGATTCCTCAATATCGCAGCGGGAAATTTATTGAAGATGTTTCTTTACGGGAAGGGGGAAACGATACCTGGAACCGTCTCGTTCACCAACGCCTTGAGGTCGTCGCGCGCAACAGATGACCAGACTATGCGAGCCATCCCGCCAGCTCACGCATCACGTCCTCATGCGGGATGACATGCCCCGCATCAACTGCCTCCTGCCCGGCCTTAATTTTTTGGAGCACGTACAAGTGATACTGAATGTCTTCGAGCGTGGCTTCTTCCGGCAACTGTTCGAGCAATTTAAGGACCGCCGCTTTTTCTCCCATCACTCACCTCCGGCAATGGCCCCCATCCGAAGCCGTGCCGTTCATTTGAATGCGTGCACAACCCTCCCCTTGCATATCATGCTACCCAACAACGCCGAAGCATCACACCCCATCCCAACCGCCTCAGAAACCATACCTACTGATTCAAGCTCAGACAGGTATCATGTGCGGCGCTAATGTCGCTACATCCGCTTGCCCCGATACCCGCCAGTGACAACAACTGCTTTTTCTGCCGAGCGATCCGCCTCCGCAATGCAGACAATTGAGCGAGCGATTGCACTCTCTGCTCGCGGAAAGGCAACTTATCTTTTGAGGAAACAGGTCTCTGCATGGCAGCAATGATAGACCAGGAACACTGAGCGGGCAACGGACACTCAAGGTTCCACATCGGGGTTTAGCTGCCGACGCTGTCCGATAGGCCTGGCTGACTCAGTGATATTCTTTTATGTGGCAGTCACGAATGCTCGCCGATTTGAGACCGCAGCCAGTTCGTCAATTTCTCTTTTGCCATTTCACTGGCAGCGACCTTCAAGGTAATGGCTTCGAGATCCGATGGAACCATTGTCAGTTCAACGCCATTCGCGGACAGGAAAGCCAACGCTGACATGACCCCAGCCCTCTTGTTCCCATCTATAAACGGATGGTTCTGCGCAAGATGGAATAAGTAGGCCGCTGCCATTGCCGCAAGATCTTCGTGCAGATACACTCCACCGAACTGTTGGCGTGGCATGGCAACCGCCGCATCCAGCAAGCCGTGATCTCTGACTCCATGCGAGCCCCCCTCAGCATCAATGGTATCCGTGTGGAGCAACAACACGTCGTCTATGCTGAGAAAGATGATGTCCGGCACAGATTACTCCGCCAAGCGCTTGAGCATCGGCCCATACCGCTTCCGGATATCCTTGACGATGGTTTTCATCCGTTCAGGACCGACACCAACATTGGCCGGGGTGACGACGAGCGCGTTCCCGCTCACCGTCACCTGTAAAGGAGTGTCCTCAGTAATCCCCAGCGCCTGCATCACCGGCTTCTCGATGATGAGTGCCGCGCTGTTTCCATGTTTCTGTAACCGTTTGATCATAGCTCACCTCACGTCCTTACAATGTTACAACGTCCTAGACAGGATGTCTAGCTAGACGATCAGCTCCTACAGAAAGAGGCTATGCCTTGCTCAACCGCACCGGT
>CAZXNN010000237.1:0-5416 GCA_964641915.1 uncultured Nitrospira sp.
GGACATCTCGCGGCAGACGGCAAAGGCTTCCGGCAGGATGTCGTCGAGCGTGTGGCCGTCCGCCAGGCGCTGTTTGAAGACCTGAGTTTTCCCGACCAGATCCTGATCCGACAAGGGCGTCAGGCTGGACTCCAAGTCGTTGATGCGCGCGACAACGGGCATCAACGCTTTGATTTCACGGTCGTTCTTACTGCCGAAGACGAGATTCAGGAGTTGTGTCAGCATAGAGGACGTCGTCGAGTCATAAGGGTATTACTTGCGGGAGAGGTCGATCTACCGCACAAAATAGTCCGCGCAGTATACAGCAAACTTTTTCCGAATCCTACCAGGAAGGTTGGGAGCGCCATTCGGGCACCGTCTGTCTTGACTCTCCGCACGACTCCCGAGTAGCATGCAGCCATTCTTCCCCCTGGCTGTGACTTATGATTCGTGGTTGGCAGACTCTCGTCGCGGTACTCGTGATCCTCTGCATCGTCGGGATCAGCGGAGTAGCGTCCGCTCAATCGGTCCTTCACGAAAATCAGCATAGTCATCATCAAGCCGCTACACATGGATCAGTCTTCTGCGCATGGTCTTGTGCCGCGGGCCAGACACTCGATGCCACCGTTGCTCCAGTTGCTCCTCTTGCAACATTGCTTGAGACGCTTGACCAGCCGTCGTTCTCCTCTCCTTATAATGTGACTCCCGCATTCCGCTCCACTCGTGCTCCTCCAGTCGCCTAGCTCTCTCTGTTCTCGCCCACTGTTTGAATACATAGGTGCAGGTGTTGTCGAACTGGTCATCCTCCGCTGATAGCGCGGGAACCAGTCCTTTAAGGAGTAGCCTTCATGAGAAGCACCCGATCCCGTCAATACCTTGTCGCAGCTGGACTGGCGCTCGTACTTACTGGAGCAATAGGGTTGCCGCATTCCTGGAGCATGGGGTCGCGGGTTCCGGCGGTCGGCACGCCGGCCGATGAATTCCGTCTGACAGATCTCGATGGCAAGACGCATAACCTCAGTCAGTACCGTGGCAAGATTGTGTTGGTGAATTTCTGGGCGACCTGGTGCAAGCCCTGCACGACGGAAATGCCGGCCATGCAGGCCAGCTTCGACAAGCTGCGGGATAAAGGGTTCGTCGTCCTGGCGATCAACGAACTGGAAGACGACGACAAGGTTCAGGCCCACATCAAGCAGTACGGTCATACCTTTCCCGTGTTGATGGATCGCGACAATAAAGTGGCGAACCAGTTCGGTGTGTTTGGGTTGCCCGTGAGCGTGTTCATCGATCAGCAGGGACGGGTGCAGGAGTACATCAAGGGCGGTTTGCTGACGGAGCAGATGATCAACGACGTGGTCGCGAAGATTCAACAGCAGGAACCGGTCAAGGCGGCATCGCTTCGATAGCTTTTTATTATGATGGTGAACCTGAAACAATCCTGGTTGGTCTGGTCGCTGCTGCTCTGCCTTGTGCTCGTGAACGGGCTTCTGGCGGTACCGGCGGTCGCCCATGCCGATCACCATGCGAAGCATCAGGCCGGCACGCATTTCACCGGTCTATGCGCCTGGGAATGTGCTGCCGGTCAGAGCATCGACACGGCGGCGGGGGTCTTCTCCTCATCCCTGCAATCCATCGCATTGGTCGATCCTCGGCAGGTCGGCCACATAGCCACGGCATCAGCCGCCTCCCGCTTTTTCCGTGGACCTCCCGCCCTCTCCAGCTAATCGGTTCGACCTGCGACGATCGAATGGATGTGGAAGGGAGCGGGATCTCCCGCCTCCTTCCCGTAACTGGAAAGTGAGAGGATGATGAACAAACCGTTGTTGCGTGTCGAAGAGGCGGCGGAAGCGCTGGCCGTCAGCAGATGGACGATCTATCGCTGGGTGGAGCAGGGCCGGTTGGAGGGCACCAAGATCGGCCGCGGCAGTCTGCGGGTGTTTAGCCGGTCGATCGAGAAGCTTGTTGAGCAGAACCGGACGGATGACCTGTCTTCCGGCTTGTTCGTTCATAGCCGAGAGCTGTCTCCTATGGGCTCCGCTGTTCAATAAGCTCCGCAGTATGTGCATTGTCCGATACCGGCGGATGCTTGTAGCGTCCGCCGGTATTCAGCAGGAGACGAGCCAGGGATTCCGCCCGCACAAAGAGGGGCCGTGGTCGCTGGTTGAGTAGTCATGCAGGGGGCCTTCATAAGGTGATGCCGTGATGATCGCACAAGAGCAAGACCGGGTTCCTTTTTCGGCCTGGGGCGTGTCGTTGGCTGTCCATGGAGCGGCGCTCTGCGTCGCGTTTCTATTGGCGGCTCAGGTCCAGCCGATTCTCAAGGAGGAAATCTTTCAGTGGGAGGTTGCCCTGGTACAACCTTCACCGGACTCTCCTCAGACCGAGACGCCGCAGTCCACACCGACGGTCCAGCCGTCGAAGCCGACCCCAGTTCGGACCGTTCAGACCGCGCCGCCTGTAGAGCCGACGTCTGATATGGTCATGACCCGCGTGGCCACACCGTACAGCCCCGAGATCGTCCATCCGACGATGGCCCAGCCTAAGCCGGAGCCCGTGCAGGAAATTGTTCAGGCAAAGATCCAACCGGCCGTGCCGCAAGAAACGAAGAAAGAAGAGATTAAGAAGGAAGAGGTCAAGCCGCAGGAAGTGATGAAACCGGATCCCGTGCAGGAGATCGTTCAGGCGAAGATCATGCCGGTTGCGCCGCAAGAAACGAAGAAAGAAGAGATTAAGAAGGAAGAGGTCAAGCCGCAGGAAGTGATGAAGCCGGAGCCCGTGCAGGAAATCGTTCAGGCGAAGGTCATGCCGGTTGCGCCGCAGGCTGTGGCCCAGCCAGCGCCGGTCGCCAGAGCGGTATCGCCGCCGGTTGATTCGGCTCCGACAGCGCAGGCCTATGAACCTCCAGCACCGTCGCCTGCGCATCATGCGGCGTCTGCTCCAGTGATTCATCAGGAGAGCCCGTCACTAGACGAGGCGGCGCCTGAGTGGCGGCCGCTCGTGGCGGTGAGGGCGGGGGAAGGATCTGCCAAGGCGATGCCCGAGCCGGCCGCCGCTTCAGCTGCGCAGGCGGCTGCAGAATCGACTACGGTAGCCGCTGCTGCTCCGGTTCGGGCACCGGCTCACCATGCCGATGCGCCGGTCGTCGCGAGCCCGGCCTCCGTTCGACCGGCGACGAAGGCGGACAATGCCTGGCTGGCCGAGTCGCTCGGCCGGCGTATTAAAGAACTGACGCGCTATCCCAGCTCGGCTCGGTTGAACGGTTCGGAAGGCAAGGTCGTGCTGCGTGTGATTCTCCGTGCCGATGGTCATCTGGCCGATGTGACGGTGCACCGGAGTTCCGGTCATGACGTGCTCGATCGTGCGGCAATGGAAACCGTCCGGCTGGCCTGTCCCATCCATATGAAACAAGCGTTGAGCGCGGCGGAAGTAGCCGTATACGTGCCCATTGTCTATAGCCTCGCCGGGTAGGAAATATATATGAGACGCATCACACGAATATTGAAGAGCCCGATTGTCGGGTGTCTCTGGGGTATCGGCAGTCTTCTCTTCTGCATCTCGATGGTACTGGCCGAACCGGCCTCCTTGGTAGTGCTCGGCCCTAAAGTGACGGCGGATCGCAAAGTACGGAGCGTCGTCGGGCCCTCTGTCCGGATCGATGACCAGGGGCAGATCTCTCTCGCCTGGGTTGAGGAGGAGAAGGAGACCCGCACGGTGCTCTACTCGCGTATCGAGAAGGCCGGGGGCCCCCTCGGCGAAGTGGTGCGCGTGAATGGCCCTGGGGAGGTGCCCTATAGCCGCCAGGAATCGCCGGCTCTGGCCGTATCCGGTGACGAGGTGCTCATGACCTGGGCCATCACCCATGCGAAGATGACGCCGGACAAGCCTTTCTCCAATGATCTTCGTTTGAGCCGCTCGACCGATGGCGGAAAAACCTTTCAGCCGTCAGTCTTGGTGAACGACGATCAGCAGGTCATCGGTCACAGTTTTGACTCGATCCATGTGGCGCCAGACGGCGTCGTCCACCTGGCCTGGATCGACGGGCGGGAGGGCAAAAAAGAATCCGGCACGTTTGCCACGCGTTCCACCGACCGCGGCCGTACGGTTGAAAAGAATCTCAAAGTCGATGAGAGCACCTGTGTATGTTGCAGGACGTCGATGACCAGCAGCCCGGACGGCACGCTCTACGTCGCCTGGCGCAAGATTTTGCCGGGGGATATTCGAGAAACCGTCGTCGCGCGTTCAACCGACGGGGGGCAGACGTTTGCGGCTCCGGTGGTCGTCGGCCATGATCGATGGGTGTTCCCCGGTTGTCCGCATCGACCGGCGTCTGTGGGGGTGGATCGCCAGGGGCGCCTTTATGTGGTGTGGTACACGGAAGGGTCGGATGAAACTCCCTCGATCTATCTGGCCTATTCCGACGACAAGGGCGACACCTTTTCGCCGAAACAGAAATTGAATCTCTCCAAGGGCACCTTCCCGGACCATCCGCAGATGGCGGTCGATCCGGAGGGCCGGCTGATCATCGTGTGGGAAGAACAGTCGCCGGTCCGGCGCGAAGTCGTGATGAGTGTATCCCTCGATCGTGGGCAGACGTTCAGCGCACCGCAGAAGTTGAACGAGAAGAAGGGGCAAACCCCGACACTCTCCATCAATGCGCAGGGGCTTGCCGCACTGGCCTGGATGGAGCACGCGATGCCGGCGCACCGGATCGTGGTGCAAACGATCCAGTTGCCGGCGACTCAGGCTATCGCAAGGCAGGAGCCGTAACAGGATGCAGATAGGATTGACGCGATTCGGGATAGCGGCAATGCTCTGCGGGATGAGTTTGGTCTTTTCCCTTCCGAGTCTTGCCCACGATCCTTTTACCGCGCTCAAGATGAGCCGGTTGCCGGCTGGGAGCATGGCCGTGCCTTTCGAGCTCACGTCGCTGGATGGCACGCGGGTGAAGTTGAGCGATCTGGCAGGGAAAGTCGTGCTGCTCAATTTCTGGGCCACCTGGTGCGGTCCCTGTAAAGAGGAAATGCCGTCGCTCGCGAGACTGCAGAAGCAGTTCGATCCCGCGCAATTTGTCCTGTTGACCGTGACGACGGACCTGCAGCGCCAAGGCATTGCCCAGTTTCTCTCGCATCTGGGCGTCACGCTGCCGGTGCTGTTCGATGAAGATCAGGAAGTCTCGCGATCCTTTATGGTGCGCGGATTGCCGACCACGATCGTGATTGGCCGCGACGGGACCTTGTCCGGGCGGGCGGTCGGGCCGCGCGTATGGGACGGCCCTGAGGCGGTGGCGATGATTCGGCACGCGATGGAACAGGCGAAATGAAGAAATGGACCCTGCCACTGGCGCTCGCCACCGTCGTCGTCTATCTGACGCTGTCGGTCAGTGCCGCGGCCTGTCTGTTCACGCATCAGGCACAGCCGCGCTCGGCCCATCACCACA
>CAZXNN010000238.1:0-5413 GCA_964641915.1 uncultured Nitrospira sp.
CACTTCTTCCAGCTGAGAACGGATGGCTCCGATCGGTTCGCGGATTTCCGTGGCGAGGAAGGCGCTGAACTCTCCGATCGCGGCCTGCCGTTCCTGCTTGCGAATCACCGGCTCCAGAATCGTCGGCGCCGCATCGGGGGCGACGGCGTTGTCGGATCCGGCTTCGGGTTGGGCCACCGGAGCTGCGACCGGGGCTGGTGGCGCTTGGAGGAGGTCGGCGAGTTTCAGGATGATCGGTTCCAATGTGCGGGCGTCAGTGGCCTGGTAGCGCCCAGCCTCTTTCGACCCGAGCGTCAGCGTTCCGCCGACTTGCCCGCGGACAAAGAACGGAACCACGAGAGAGGAGACGAACCGTTCTTTATACAGATGCTTATGGTCGAGGAAGCGCCCTTGGGTCGAGGCGAGGTCATGGTCGACACGAGGCTTCCGGTGCCTGACGGCCCAGCCGGAGGCCGAGCTATCGAGTGTGAGCCGGTGTCCGGCACGCAAGTCTTTTTTGCTGTCCTTCTCGCTCTTTTGATCGCCGGCCACGCCGAGCACTTCCATGCTGCCCGCGAGGGGATCGTAATAGCAGGCCCAGGCCCGGTCATATGTCGTGTACTGGTTCGCCTCTTCCAACACCTCGATGATTTTTTCTTCCAGCTCAGGCGTGAATTGTGCGGTCGGCGCGGTAAACATTTCCGCGACCGCCGGAGCGGCCGGTGCCGGCTCGCGTGACACGTAGGGCCGGCTGAGCACCACGTTCATGTCGAACAGGCCTTCGCGCTCCAACGCCTTCGTGATGTCGTCGCCGGCCTGTTCAATCAGGCCTTTTTCCTTCTTGGCGAAGGTGGCATTTTCTTTTCGGGCGATAACAAGAAAACCGTAGGTGCGCTGGCGATGGCGGAGCGGCATGCCGAGCAGCGACTTGGCACCAGGCGTAATGAGCCGCAATCGGACGGTGCGCCCGGCTTCCTGATCGTTCGGTATGGATTGGATCGCAGCCTGGGTTGAGAGCGTCCGTAAAATGGCTTGCACGTCGCGCGGGGTAAAGCCGCGGGCGGCATGGCTGACGAGCGGCCCTTGATCTTGGTGGAAGATGGCGGCGAGCGCCGAATCCGTCCCGAGTTCATTCAGGGCGGTATTCAACGTCCGTTGCAAATGGGTTTCAGCGTTTTGTTTCGATTGCGTCGCAGGCATGGTCATGGGTAGCGTTCTCGATTAAGGGATCGCATTCTAGCAACGATGGAGGGGTGATGCAATGACACGGGTATAGATAGTTCAGTCTGGATTGATAATCTTCGGAGCCCGGCGTTCGACGATGACTTGCTCAACCGGCGGCGGTTCGAGCCGGCGCATGTTCAAGAGGCTGGTGACGATGCTGATGACCAGCGCACCGCCGACGGCCGGCCAGAATCCCGACACTGTAAAATCTTTCACGAGGTAGGCGGTGAATTCCAGAAGCAGGGCATTCACCACCACGAGAAATAGTCCTAGCGACAGGACGATCAACGGGAGCGTGAGGATCAAGAGAATCGGGCGCAGGATGAGATTCAAAAACGTCAGCACCAGGACGGCGGCTACGCCCGCGGTCAACGTCGCGGCTTCGATGCCGGGCACGATGGCGACGGCCAGAAAGACCGCAATACCGGTCGTGACCACGCGGGTAAGCGCGGCCCGCAGCCCTCCGTGGAACGGTGAGGCCTGCGCGAATCTGGATACCTGAATTCTCTCCATGCCGGACGGAGCCTCTATGGTGCCGCTGCCGCTGGTGGCGGCACCGCCACTTTCTTGGCTGCGGAATAATGCACTTCCGTTGCCGTCAACGTCTTTTTGTCCTTCGTCGCTTCGATCACCACACGATCGCCGATCACAGGGAGTTCCGTCGACGACGGATTGTCCTTGGCCTTGAAGCGGGTTTGTTTGGTCAGCGTTACCGAGACCACTTTCCCCTTGGGAGTTTTGACTTCGATATGGGTGCCGTCGATCGCGGTGACCGTGCCTAGCACATGCTGGCCCGACCCGTGGGCCCAGGCGGCAGAGGACGTGAACACGAGCGCGAAGGCCAATACAAGGTGTCGTACCATGGTCGGTGCCAGCTCCTTATGAACAGTATTAATGATGATGACCGGACCCTGCTGTCGCGGCAGCCGAGTCATCGCCTTGAAGAAATTTTTCGAAGGCCGCTTCCTCGTCCGCCGCATGCTGGGACTTCGGATTCAGCGACTTCATCGTGTCCAGTTCCTGAGGTGTGAGTTTGGGCAAATGGCGAATGAAATGCACCAGCTTCCAGCTATCCAAATCCTGCTCCGGGTCGCCCTCGCCCCAGGCCGGCATGGCGGTAAAACGAATCCCGTTGTGAATTACCCAGAAGAGTTCGCCGTCCGACATGGTCTGGGTCGGTGATTCGCGCAGGTCCGGCGCTTTCGGATAGACGTTCTTGCCGATCGGCGTTTGGCCGCTGCCGTCGTTTGCGTGGCAAGTGGCGCAGTGATCGGCAAAGTGGGCCAATCCATCCTGCACCACGTCCGGGGTGACCGGCACAGGATTCGGCTTGTTGCGGTGCTCAAGCGGAATGGCCAGATAGCGGACTTGCCGGGCCAGTAAGACTTCAAGCGGATTGGGTTCGGCTTTGGCGCTAAATCCGGTTGTGAACATCTGATAGCCGAACCAGCCCAGCAACGCCAGGGCGCCGAGGATTATAAGGACCAGTAGGGTGATGAGTTTAGTTTTCATACGCGCGATTCACTATACAAAGTCTGCCGAAGAATTGCCAACGACTACGAGGCGCCAGGGCGCTGCGATGTCTCGATCAGGCGAAAGGCGAGCAGGATGAGCACCGGCATGTGCATGAGCAAGCCGCTCATCCCCATGAAGGCCTCGCCGATCCAGAAGGTCATCCCGAGATTGAAAGCCAGCACCCCATAGTAGAGGCCGATTCCGAGAAGGATTCTGGGTGTCACGGAGGCAGCGGGACGGACGGGCAGTGCCGGTAGCCGGCGGTCGAGCGGAAAATAGATGGCGAGAGAGATCAGGCCGACGACGGCCCATCCGCAATAGTTGGCGAAGGGCACGCCGAAGTGCCAGCCGGGGTCGGGGTAGAAGTAGATCTTGCCGAGGAACCAGCGATCGCCGCGGAGCGCGACCGGATCGATGACCATGTCGATGAAGGCGAATAGCAGGGCTGTCAGAATCCAGAGACGCCAGTTCGTGCGCGCGGTCAGGTCGAAGCGGAGCGATCTGAGGGGAAGGACCGCGCCGGCCGTACGATCGATCGGCAGCAAGAGGCCGAGGGCAACGCAATAGGCGGCATAGAGCAGAAAGCTGAACGAGATCGAATCCATGAACGGGATATTGGAGAAGTACAGTTCCTGTCCCACCGTCGAGCCGTTGTAGTGATACCAGCCGAAGGGAATGCCGTTGCGCGACGAGGAGTACTCGCAGACGAAGGCCGTTGCCCAGCTGATCAACCAGAAACGCCAGGTGCGGGGCCATCCGATCAGTTGAATCGCGGCAAACAGGAAGGCCGCCAGGAAGACGAAGACGTAGGGGCGGAAGAGGATGGTTTTGAGGAAGAGGAGCGGATAGTCCATTGAGAAGTGTGCTTTCAGCTGTCAGTGATCAGCTGTCAGTTCGGAGCTGAATGCTGATAGCTGATGGCTGACTGCATCCGATTAAGCATATTTGTGGTCGCGGAACCATCTCACCGCTTTTTCGAGCGCGACTTCCGGCGGTGTCTGTGGGATGCCGAGTTCGCGGACGGCCTTGCTGCAGTCGTAGTGCATCTTGTATTTGGCCATCTTCACTCCCTCCAGCGGAATACGCGGGGGGATGCCGGTGACCCAGGAAAAGGCTAGATTCAGATAGGCGAGGGGCAGGATGAGTTCCCGCGGGAGTTTCACCGACGGCATGGCGACACCAGTCAGGCGGCTTAGGATCTCGAAGATATCCCGCAGCATCAGATTCTTTGTGCCAAGAATATAGCGCTCGCCGATCCGGCCTTTCTGCATAGCGAGGAGATGGCCGGCGGCCACGTCATCGACATCCACCATGTTCATGCCTGTTTCAATATAGGCCGGCATCCGGCCTTTCATGAACTCGACGATCATCTGCCCGGTCGGGGTCGGCTTCACATCGCCCTCGCCGACCGGCGCGCTGGGATTGACGATCACCACCGGCAGCCCCTGCTTTGCCAGCTTCAGGACTTCCTGCTCGGCCAGGTACTTGGATCGTTTGTAGTGGCCGGCCATGTGCTCAAGCGATACCGGTGTTTCTTCCGTGCCTAGTCCACCCTCCGGTGGTAATCCGATCGCGCCGATGGTACTGCAATAGACGATGCGTTCGGTACCGACATCCCCGGCAGCTTCCAGCAGATTCTTTGTGCCGGTCACGTTCACATCATAGAAGATGGCAGGATTCCTGGCCCAGAGGGCATAGTGCGCAGCGACGTGATACAGCTGCCCACAGCCGGCGAGGGCCTTGCGAAGCGATTCCTTGTCACGCAGGTCGCCGTAGGCGCCGTCGATTTTGAACTGCTGCAGATTGGAGAAATCGCTGTCCCGGCGGGCCAGCACACGGACCTCGACGCCGGTCTTGATCAAGGCGCGGACGACCGCCGCGCCGATGAACCCGGTTGCGCCTGTGACAAGAGCTTTCATTGCGAAGACGTGAAGCGTGAAACGTGAAGCGTGAAACGCAGGGATTGTTTGTCGGAATGGGCGATCATGCGCTTCACGAGAGACGTTTCACGAACGACGGTCAATTCTTCCGGGACGTGATATATCGCGCGATCTCGCGGAGTGGATCGGCCGACGGGCCGAACGACGACAAACGGTTGATCGCGCGCGTGACGCAATCGTCGGCCAGTTTCTTGGCCCCGTCCACACCATAGAATGTCGGATAGGTTTTCTTGCCGCGCTCGGCATCCGTGTTGGGATTCTTGCCGAGCTCTTCGCGGGTGCCGGTCACGTTCAAGACATCGTCGGCGATCTGGAAGGCCAGGCCGATATCTTCGGCGTACCCTGTCATGTCGTCGAGCTGCCGATCGGTCGCTCCGGCCGCGATCGCACCCATCCGCACAGCCGCGCGCATCAACATGCCGGTTTTGTGTTTGTGGATATTTTGCAGCGTCGGGAGATCGATATCTTTGTTCTCAGCTTGAATGTCGAACACCTGGCCGCCGACCATGCCTACGTTGCCGGAGCCGTAGGCTAGTTCCTGAATCAAGCGGACTTGCCGCACGGGATCGCAGCCCTTCATCAGATCGGGTCGGCTGCAGAGATCGAACGCCATGGTCAGTAAGGCATCGCCGGCCAGGATGGCCATCGCTTCGCCGTAGACTTTGTGATTCGTCGGCTTCCCGCGGCGGAAGTCGTCGTTGTCCATTGAAGGCAGATCGTCGTGGATCAGCGAATAGGTATGGATGAATTCCAGC
>CAZXNN010000239.1:0-5405 GCA_964641915.1 uncultured Nitrospira sp.
ACAGGCGCGCGCGAGTTTATGCGCCACGGCCTTCAAGGCCACCAACGGATGCGTTCGCGCCTGTTTGCGTTGATAATACGTCCGGATCACGGCCTCATAGCGAATGGCGAAGTGCGCGGCCTCGATGAAGGCCCAGCTCAAATATTTATTGCCGCTCTTCGTGTTCCCGGCCCCTTTGCGTTTGCCGTTGCTCAGATGCTCGCTGCCGACGCAGCGACAATAGGAGGCGAAGTGCCCGACGGTCGCAAAGCGCCGCAGGTCGCCGGCCTCCAAGAGAATCGTGCCTGCCAAGATCGGCCCGATGCCGGGGACCGTCTGGAGCAGCGCATAGCCTGGCTGGGTCCGCCCTGCTTCCCAGACCCTGCCCTCGATCGTGTGAATCTCTTGCTCCAGACACTGCAAGACCGTCAGTGAACTCTCGATCGCCTGGACCTGTTCGGGAAACGAGACGAGCGCCCGGATTCCCTCCGAGGTGAGCTGGCGAAGCCGGGGAAGAGAGAGCCGTGTCCCGGTCAATCGTGTGAGGAGGCTTTGCAGGCTGAGCACGACCATCGTTTTGTGCCGGACGAGTTGACTCCGTTTGCGGAGTAGATCGCGAACGGCACGGGCGGCTTTCGGATAAATATAGCCGGTGGGAAGCAGCCCCAGGCGGAGCAGATGGGCCAACCACTGTGCATCATGCTGATCGTCGGCATGCTTGAGCCCGCTGTACTGCGGGAGTGCGGGCGCATGCGCGAGGTGGACGCGGTACCCCGCCTCCATCAACCCATCGACCAGCCAGTACCAATTATAGGTGGATTCCACGACCACCCCCTGCACCGTAGTCCGATAGGACTCCAGCGCCGCCAGGATCAGCGGCAGGTCATTGCGGAGCCGCTTCTGATACCGCACCTGATCTGTTTCATCAATCACAACGACCACACTGTTGGTGGCATGGAGATCGATGCCCGCATACGGCATCATCGTAACCTCCTCGGTAAAAGTGGATGAGAGCGCCGCCTCAGCGACGACTCTACACTCCACGAGAGGAGCCTTCGAGATGATTATCGGGAGTCTTTCCCAGAGGCCGTTTAACCGCTCTGTCTTTTTTGATGGACAGGTCTGTCTCATGCGGGGCCTAGGCATGGAGATTCTCGATCTGATGGATTGACTGTGTGCGCAGAGACTGTAGCAGGCGTTTTATTCAGCCGTCGGATGATCCGTCATCAGGTTGTCATGAGTGGTTTCGTGAATACGCTGGGTGATCGACGTGCCTCACGCTGGTGGAGCCGATTGCAGAGAGAGTGTATTTGCCGGGGGAGACCCGTCGGTTTTTGGATCACGCGACTGGATGGCGGGCTTGTTCTTGCCTTTCTCGTCAGGCGCACGTGCAGAACATGTATCCTTCTCCTCGTTCAGAGGTGAGTCTTACACGGCCAGCGGGGTGAGCGCAAAGATCCTCCCGTATCGTGCTGCCGTCGCGGTATCGCCAGCTTTCAGCGCCGCCCGTACATCGTCCAGCTTATAGGCATCGGCCACTGAGAGATAGGGCGACCATTCATCCGTATTGATCAGCAGTTCAATATCGACCTCGGCAAGGAACCGTCCTTCATGAACCAATTTCGTTCGCTTCTGTGTCCTCATGGTCGCCTCCTCGTAAAACCTTCTTGCCAGATGGCTGGGTCCGGTCTATAGGCTGTGACAAGTACTGCCGGCTCTACATGGCCTTTGGGAATTCCCCAGAGGATGTGAAGAGGGTTGCCGGCTTTGTCCCGTTGCAATACGAGTGTGCAAGGCCCTTTGGGATAATCAGGATAATCTTCGACGACCACACCCTGGGCGATTCCTCCCAGGATATCGCGTGCGAACATATCATCGGCCGCCAATTCGTCATAGCCATGCTCTGAAATCCGGACCGCTTGTCTGGCGACCAGGCGTTGTATTCGCTCGAATGTGTCGCTCATCATGACGTTTTATGGGGCAGTTTTTCCTTCATGGAGCCTATAGCATGCGGTGATAATAGCGGCAATCGGTGCCGCAGTCTACTGCGAGCGGTCCGGTGCAATCCAACATTGCGGTGCCGGGGGTGGGGCTTCAGGCTAGTTTCACCACGGACCAGGGGATTGTCGCCGGGGAGGACCGGGTTCGCGATTTCTCTCCAGGCGGATGCCGCATTCGGAGCTTCACGCCTTCTCCCCCTGGTTCAGATGTCGAACTCTGTATCTATCCGGACGATACCCACGGAGGGCTGGCCATTCAATTGGCCACAGTCTGTTGGGTCAGGGATCACGAATTCGGTGTGGCCTTTGTGGCCATCGATCCAGAGGTCACGCAACAGTTGGCTTCTCTGTGGTCTGCGCTTGCGCCTCCCGGGAGTCGCGTGAGGGTCTCGTGATTTTGTAGAAGCGGAGAAAGGGGGTGGGGCAGTCTCTGCCGTGATGTCTTCTTATGCTTCGAAGGCCGTACGCGGGATTCCGCTCTGTCGAATAATAGATTGTAGTGTGCCGATACGGAGTTCGACATGATCCGGAATAGGGACGGTCACCGTGCCGGAGAGAGTATGCCGCTGCATCACCATGTGGCTGCCGCGTTGGCGGACCATCTGGAATCCGTGTTGTTCCAGAATGCGACAGGCGTCTCGCCCGGAGAGGATGCGGAGTTTACCCATGCGCCGCTTCAAAGCGGGTGATGAAGACTTCTGTGTGGAGGCGGCGTTCGATTTCAGCAGGATCGGCACACTCGAGAAACAGTTCCACGGCCTCCTTAAGGTTGGCGGTGGCAGATTCCACCGTCTCTCCCTGGCTTGCCACGTCGAGTTCCGGGCAGAGCGAGACAAACCCGGTGCCTTCTTTTTCAACAATCGCGGTGTAGCTTCGAGATCCCATAATGCGCAATCCCTTCCAGGTGGAGCGGACGAAGTTGAGACAGGATGAGTATAGTCGATTTTGGCAGTGATGCCTAGTTTGGAATCGGAAACAGAAACTGGACCGGGAGTCAATTCATTGAATTGTGAATTGTCTGGGGGCGGGTCGCACAATCCATTACTGCGGTATCTTAAAATGGGGCGTCAGTCCCGTTCTTTGACGGACTCGGGGATTATCGTCGGGAGGGTATGGTGTGCGAGTTTTCTTCAGGCGGATGCCTGGGATGACGAATTCGGTGTGGCTTTTATGATCATCGATCCGGAGGTCACGCAACAATTGGCTTCTCTGTGGTCTGCGCTTGCGGTTTCCGGAAGTCGTGTAAAGGCGTCGTGAATTCGGGCATCATTCGGTTGGCGCCGTGTGACTGTCCTTCAAGTTCGCGACCTGATGAGCAGAGGGCGCCCAGGTTTCTGTGCTCGCAGTTCTCTTCTTGATGGCTGTTCGCACTTTCCAATCCAGACTTTTAAGTTGATCCGCCAGCACGATGCGTCTATGGCCAGGCGCTTTCCTGGTGTGATGATCCAGGCTTGCAGGGATCACTCAACAGGACTATATTGGTCATGTGCATAAGCCCATGGAGGTCTGACTATGAAACGAGCCGCCGTGTCCACGATCAAGGCGACTTTGAGTGCCTGTCTTGCCAAGGTGAAAGCCGGCGAAGAACTGTTGGTCATGGAACGTGGAAAACCTATTGCCAAGCTGGTGCCGGTGCCGAAGGAAACAGGTCAGGAATCTACGGCGGTACAGTTGCGTGAACTATCGCGTGCAGGGCTGGTACGGGTGGGGACAGGGAAGCTACCGGCGGGGTTTTGGAAGATGACGAGGCCGCGAGATAAAAAAGGCCTCGCGGTTGCGGCCTTGTTGGCCGATCGCAGTGAGGGGCGATGAGGTTCTGGGATGCGTCCGCGCTGATTCCTCTCTGCCTTCAGGAGCGGCAGTCGACTGCGCTCAAACGACTCGCTCAGGAAGATGAGTCGCTGGCTGTCTGGTGGGGATCGTCTGTGGAGTGCCTGTCAGCCTTCGCCCGTTTACGGCGAGAAGCGGTCCTGAGCGAAACTGAGGAGGAGCAAGCCCGTGTGATTCTTCGGGCGCTCCAGGGAGCTGTCACAGAGATCGAACCCACGCCGGCGGTGCGTGAGCAAGCGGGGCGTGTCTTGCGCCTTCATCCGTTGCGTGCGGCCGATGCGTTGCAGTTGGCCGCGGCGCTCGTGTGGTGCCAGGGTGATCCGCTGCAACATGGTTTTGTGTGCCTCGATCAACGGCTTCGGGAGGCAGCTCGCCGCGAGGGGTTCACGGTGTTTCCGAATAAGATGTGAGTGTCGCTTTGTGTCTGCTTAGGGCGAGCAGACAATTGTTTTGCCTGCTGTAACAGAGCCTGAGAAGAGTTTGGGGTTATCGCAGTTGCAAGCCCGTTATCAGCCACTTATAATGCGCCAGCGCTGTTCAATGTATCCTTTAACTTTCTGGAGAAATCGGAGCCACAATGAGTGAACGTACGTTAGCGATTATCAAGCCTGATGCCGTGAAGAAGAATGCCGTCGGGGACATCATCAACCGCTATGAGAAGGCGGGGCTGAAGCCGGTGGCGATGAAGTTGATGCAGATGTCGAAGCCGGTCGCGGAGGGATTTTATGCTGTGCATAAGGCGCGGCCATTCTTCGATAGCCTCTGCACCTTTATGTCGTCCGGTCCTGCGGTCGTTATTGTGTTGCAGGGTGACAATGCCATTAAGAAGAATCGGGAGCTGATGGGCGCGACCGATCCTGCCAAGGCTGAGGCGAATACGATTCGCAAGGCACATGGCGCCAATATTGAGTTCAATGCCGTGCACGGATCGGATTCGCCTGAAACTGCGGCGTTCGAGACTGCCTACTTCTTCCCCGGCATGGAAATCTTCGGTTAGCAGGAATGCTGAAAAAGGCCGCCAGCTTCGTTCTCGCGGCACTCAGAGGCTCAACGTACGGAACAGAGTACGCTGTCGCCTCTTCGTTTGCTGCGGCCTTGCTGGACGGCCTTTTTGAGCCTCCTGCTGTTTGTGTGGTCTCCGTTCCCTAGCTTCTATCTCGGAGGGCGATGGGTTCTTTGCCCTTCACTTCTGGACAACTACTGGTGCGAGGGACGGCGTTGGTGCTGTCTCTCGCACTGTTGTGTGCCTGTAGCCCGCGACTCGCCCCTTCTCCTTCCTCATCGGCCACTCTCGAACAGATCCATGATGATCCCGCGCGCGATGCGCAATTGAGCCTGTTGCGGGAGGCGCATCGGGCGTTTGCGCAGGAACGGTATCCCGCGGCTGCGCTGTTTTTCCGGCGATTTCTCGATTCGACGACAGCTGGAGCGCCGCAGCTGGCTGAGGCGCGTTGGTGGCTCGGACGTTCCTATGAGCGGATGGGGGAGTATCGTGCGGCGATCGCCGAATACCGTGTCCTCGCCACGGATGATGCAGGGGGCGATTCTCAGACGCAGCTCTACCAGCAACAGGCGTTGGATCGGCTTGATCAGTTG